>NZ_JBHZCN010000026.1:0-91541 GCF_042755465.1 Kitasatospora sp. NPDC059160
GCGTCCGGTACGGGTCCCCGTTTGTACAGCTTGCCTAAATCGTCGCGCTCCCGGGCCCGCCCGCCGCCCGAATCCCGGCCCGTGGGGGGGGGGGGGGCCCGCCGCCCGCCCGACGGGGTCACCGGGCCGGGCCCCGGCCCGGTCCCGGGGTCACGCCCCGGCCCGGCCCCCGGCCGGCCGGGGCCGGTCCGCCGCCGACCGCTGGGCGGGGACGGCGCGGTCGCGCTGGAGGTCCAGCAGCTCGCGGAACAGGCCGTCCGGGCGGGCGGCGAGTTCGGCCCAGGTGCCGGTCTGGACGATGCTGCCCTGGTCCATCACGATCACCCGGTCGGCGACCGCCGCGTTGGCGATGTTGTGGGTCACCAGCAGGGTGATCCGGCCCTCGGCGAGGCCGCGCAGGGCGTGCAGGATGCGGTGCTCGGCGCGCGGGTCGAGGTCCGAGGTGGGCTCGTCCAGGATCAGCAGCCCGGGGCTGCGCACCGTGCGGTACAGGGCCCGGGCGACGGCCGCGCGCTGCCAGCCGCCGCCGGACAGCTCGGCGCCGCCCCACCACCCCTGGGCGAGCAGGGTGCGCCAGCCCGAACGCAGCCGGCCGACCGTCTCGTCGAAGCCGGTCCGGGCCGCGGCCTCCACCACGTCCGCCATCCACCGCTCGGTGAGGTGGCCCAGGTGGACGTTCTCGGCGGCGCCGAGCGGCCAGCGGGCGAACTCCTGCGGCACCCGGGCGACCCGGGACCACATGCCGTCCGCGTCCAACTCCTCCACCGGCACGCCGTCCCAGGTGATCCGGCCGGACTGCGGCAGGTAGAGGCCGGAGAGCAGCTTGAGCAGGGTCGACTTGCCGCTGCCGTTCTGCCCGATCACGGCCACCACCTCGCCGGCCCGCAGGGTCAGGCTGACCCCGCGCAGGGCGGGCTCCTGCTGCTCGCCCGGGTAGGCGTGGCTCAGCCCGGTCACCTCGACCAACTGCGGTGCTCCCGGCACCAGTTCGCCGCGGTCGATGCGGTGGCCGCCGGCCTCGTCCAGGAAGGTGAAGTAGTCGTCCAGGTAGAGGCCCATCCGGTACAGCCGGGCGCCGTTGCCGACCAGGCCCTGCAGCCCGGAGGAGGCGGTGCGCAGCGCGAAGGTGGCGGTGCCGGCGGCGGCCAGGTCGATCCGGCCGGAGGCCACCAGGTAGAGCAGGGTGCCCCAGATCAGCGCGCTGCCGGCCCCGGTGCCGAGCGCGGCCAGCAGCGAGACCTTGGCCGCCTGCCGGGTGGCCCGGTCGGTGGCGGCGACGATCTTGGCCTCGGCGCGGCGGTACTTGGCCATCAGGAAGGGCGTGACCTGGTCCGAACGGACCTGGTCGGCGCGGGTCTTGTCGATCAGGAACCAGCGGTAGACGCGCAGCGCGCCGCGGTCCTCGTTGGTGACCACCGCGGCCAGGTAGTGGATCCGGGCGGTGCGCACGGCGGCGACGGCGGTCGGCACCGAACCGAGCAGCAGCAGCGGCACCAGCCAGGGGTGCAGCGTCGCCAGCACGCCCGCGGCGGCGGCCAGCGAGACGGTGGAGGCGATCACGTCCTGGGCGTTGGAGAGCAGGTCGGGCGTGGTCGAGGCGCCCCGGTCGGCGGCCTCCCACTGCTCGTTGTAGGCGGGTTCGTCGTACGCCTCCAGCTCGGCGGCGCACCCGGCGGCGATCAGCGCCAGCTCCGCCTCCCGGGTGATCCGGGGCGACACCCGGCCGGACAGGCCCACCACCGCGATGCCCAGGACGGCCCGCAGCCCGGCCGAGGCGGTCAGCAGGAGCAGGGAGGGCGTGGCGGTGCGCAGGTGCTCGGCCACCGGCCCGGGCACGAGCAGGGCGCCCAGGGTGCCGGTGGTGGCGTACAGCGCGAGCGCCCCCGCCACCCCGGCCAGCGCCTGGCAGACCAGCAGCAGCACGGTGGACGTGCGGTCCGCCGCCCAGGCCAGCGCCAGCGCCCGGCGGACCAGGTGGGGCAGGCGGCGCAGCATCGCGCCGGTGGACATCGACGCGCCCGCCTCGGCGCGGCGGTCGCCGGGGAAGCGCAGGTGCAGCTCCTCGTCGTGCTCGGCCCCGGCCGGGGACTTCTCGGCCAGGGGCTTCGTGGGCTTCACGACCTGTTTCGACACGGTGTTCCTCCCAGGTACGGCGGCAGACGGCCGCAGCGGTCCCGCACGCGGGCAGCCCTCACCGCGGGGTGGGCGCGGTGGGTCGGCAGCGGTGCCGGAGGGCACGCTGCGGAGGTCGGGCTGCCGGTGCGGACCCCGATCCTGGCAGCGGCCGACGGGCCCGTCCGGCGTGTCCCGCCCGCTCTCACCCGATCCGGGCGATTCCGTGTCGGCGACGGCGAGTTGGTGGATGTCGATCACCGGGACGCTCCGCGATGTTCGATGCGCGGCGGGCCCGGGCGGACCGGCGGCGGCTCATCCGCTCATCGGACGGCCACCCCACCCGCTCCGGGTCGGCGGGACGCTTCCTGTGGCCGGGTGGCGCGCCGAAGGTCACGATGGAGGCCCGAGCCGCCCCCAGCCCGATCGGAGTGCGATGAGCGAGCAGCACAACGTCGTCCTGCTGACCTTTCCCGACGGCGGCGCCTGGCGTCCCGCGTTCGACGAGGCGCAGCACCTGCCGGGGCTGCGGTACGCGGCGGCGATGGAGCGCAGTGCCGACGGCCTGCTGGAGATCAAGGACACCTTCACCCGGGGAGCCGGGGTGGCCACGGTCGGGTCGGGGGTGCTGGGCGGCCTGGTGGGGCTGCTCGGCGGGCCCGTGGGCGTGCTGCTCGGCTTCGCGGCGGGCGCGGCGCTCGGCAACGCGGCCGAGGAGCGCGCGGCCTCGGAGGGCGGCGCCGCGCTGATCGTGCTGTCGCCCCGGGTGCCGGACGGCGGGGCGCTGGTCGCCGTGGAGGTGCGGGAGGCCTCGCCCGGCCCGGCGGACGAGCTGGCCGCGAAGCACGGGGCGAGCGTCGAGCGGATCGACGAGCACGCCTTCACCGAGCAGGTCCGGGCCGCGGAGCGGAAGGCCGAGGAGAGCCGGAAGGCCGAGGAGGGCCGGGCGGACGAGGAGTCCTGAGCCCCCCGGCCCGCCCGGGGGGCTCACTCCGCCCGCAGCGCGTCCGCCGCCCGCCGCAACTTCCGTACCGCGCCGGGCGTACGGGCTCCGGCGTCATCCTTGCGGGGTAGTCGTCAGGTGCAGCGGCTGCCGCCGCTCGCGGGGCTGTCCCCGGCGGCGGCCGACCGCCACAATGACCCGGTGATCAACCACCCCACCGTGCGGCGGCTGCTGGACGGCGGCGCCGACGACGCGCCGCCCCCGCCCCGGCCCACCCGGCGCGGCCAGGCCTTCGACCTGGCCCTGGCCCTGTTCCTGGCCTCCGTCTGCGGCCGCTACGCCGTCGTCGCGGCCCACGCGCACGGCCAGTACGGTCCGGGCGGGCACGGATCGCCCTGGCACGGGATGCTGCTGCTGGTCCCCGTCGTCCCGCTGCCGCTGGTGCTGCGCCGGCGCCACCCGCTGGCGGTGCTGTGGACGGTGCTGGCGGCCGCCCTGCTGGTGCGGTCGCAGCACGAGGACATCGCGTTCTGGGCGGGCGTGGTGGTGATCGTCGCCGCTTACGGCGCGGCCGCCTACGGGCGCCGCCCGAAGGCCGTGCTGCTCGGCCTGGCGGCCGCCACCGCGGCCCTGGTGGTGCTCTTCGACCACGCCCTGCTGCCGCACTTCCAGAACTGGGTGATCGCCGTGCTGGTGCTGGTGCCGGTGCTGGCCGTCGCCTACGAACTGCGGATGTGGCGGCGCCGGGTGGAGGAGGGCCGGGAGCGGCTGACCGCCCTGGAGCGCGAGCAGCTGACCGCGCTGGACCGCGCGGTGGACCTGGAACGGGCCCGCATCGCCCGGGAGTTGCACGACGTGGTCACCCACAACGTGAGCATGATGACGATCCAGGCCGGGGCCGCCCGCAAGATCCTGGACACCGCTCCGGACAGGGCCCGCGAGGCGATGGCCGCGGTGGAGGCCGGCGGGCGCGCGGCGATGACCGAACTGCGCCAGGTGATGGGGCTGTTGACCATCGACTCGGAGACCGGCGGCGATCCCGCGACCACCGCCGACCTCAGCCCGCAGCCCGGCCTCGGCCGGCTCGACTCCCTGGTGGAGGGCGTGCGCCGGGCCGGCCTGCCGGTGGAGCTGACGGTGCGCGGGGAGCGCCGGACCGTCCCGCCCGGGGTCGAACTGGCCGCCTACCGGGTCGTCCAGGAGGCGCTCACCAACACCGTCAAGCACGCGGGCGGCGCCGCCGCCGCGGTGACCGTCGACTACGCCGCCGACCACCTCACGGTGGAGGTCACCGACACCGGCGGCCGCCCCACCGGCGCCGCCGCCACCGGCAACGGGCGCGGCCTGCTCGGTCTGCGCGAACGCCTCGCCGTCTACGGCGGCACCCTGCACACCGGCCCCCGGCCGCGCGGTGGCTACCGCGTCAAGGCCTCGATACCGCTGGAGAGTTGAGAGTTGACTGACACCGTGGAGCAGCACCCGATCCGCGTGGTGGTCGCCGACGACCAGGCCCTGGTCCGGATCGGCTTCCGGCTGATCCTGGAGTCCGAGGGGATCGAGGTGGCCGCCGAGGCCGAGGACGGCGAGCAGGCCGTCGCCGCCGTCCGCCGCACCCGGCCGGACGTGGTGCTGATGGACATCCGGATGCCCGGCCTGGACGGCCTGGAGGCCACCCGGCGGATCCTGGCCGGCCGGCCGGCGGACCGCGCCGCCGACGCGCCGCGGATCATCATGCTGACCACCTTCGACCTGGACCACTACGTCTACGCCGCGATGGCCGCCGGGGCCAGCGGCTTCCTGCTCAAGGACGTCACCCCGGAGCACCTGGCCGCCGCCGTCCGGCTGGTCCGCACCGGGGACGCCCTGCTCGCCCCGGCGATCACCCGCCGGCTGGTCGAGCGCTTCGCCCGCCCGGCCGCCCCCGAGGCGGCCGCCCCGCACCGTGAACTGGCCACCCCCACCCCGCGCGAGCTGGAGGTGATGGGGCTGCTGGCCCGTGGCCTCAGCAACGCCGAGCTGGCCGGCCGGCTCCAGCTCTCCGAGGCGACGGTGAAGACCCATGTGGCCCGGATCCTGGGCAAGTTGGGGCTGCGGGACCGGGCCCAGGTGGTGGTCGCGGCGTACGAGACCGGGCTGGTCAGCGCGGGCGCGCCGTAAGGGCGGAAGGGCGTAGGGGCGTAGGGGCGGAGGGGCGTAAGGGCGGAGGGGAACGCCGCAACGACGCACGGGAGCACGGGAGTTGGTCGACAACCCCCGGGCTCCCGCCGTCATCGGCTACCGCGTCACACCAGGTCGAAGCGGTCCGCGTTCATGACCTTGACCCAGGCCGCGACGAAGTCCTCCACGAACTTCTCCTTGGCGTCGTCGGCCGCGTACACCTCGGCGACGGCGCGCAGTTCGGAGTTCGAGCCGAACACCAGGTCGGCGCGGGTACCGGTCCACTTGACCGCACCGGAGGCGTCCCGGCCCTCGAAGGTGTGGGCGTCCCCCGAGGCGGAGGACCAACTGGTGCCCAGGTCCAGCAGGTTGACGAAGAAGTCGTTCGTCAGCACGCCCGGGGTCTCGGTCAGCACACCGTGCGCGGACTGCTGGTGGTTGGCGCCCAGCACGCGCAGACCGCCGACCAGCACGGTCAGTTCGGGCGCGCTCAGGCCCAGGAGGTTCGCCTTGTCCAGCAGCAGGAACTCGGCCGGCAGCCGGTTGCCCTTGCCGACCCAGTTGCGGAAGCCGTCCGCCTTGGGCTCCAGCGCGGCGAAGGACTCGATGTCGGTGAGCTCCTGCGGGGCGTCCACCCGGCCGGCCGCGAACGGCACCTCGACGGCCAGCCCGGCCGCCTTGGCCGCCTGCTCGACGCCGACGCCGCCGGCCAGCACCACCAGGTCGGCCAGCGAGACCTGCTTGTCGCCGGCCTGCGCGTTGAAGTCCCGCTGCACGCCCTCCAGCGCCCGCAGGACACCGGCCAGCCGGTCCGGCTCGTTGACCTCCCAGCCGGCCTGCGGCTGCAGCCGGATCCGGCCGCCGTTGGCACCGCCGCGCTTGTCGCTGCCGCGGAACGAGGAGGCCGCGGCCCAGGCCGCGGAGACCAGCTCGGAGACCGACAGGCCGGTCCCGGCGATCCGCCGCTTGAGGTCGGCGACGTCCGCGGCACCGACCTGCTGGTACGAGACGGCCGGCAGCGGGTCCTGCCAGAGCAGGTGCTCGGCCGGGACCTCCGGGCCGAGGTAGCGCACGACCGGGCCCATGTCGCGGTGGGTCAGCTTGTACCAGGCGCGGGCGAAGGCGTCGGCGAACTCCGCCGGGTTCTCCAGGAAGCGGCGCGAGATCGGCTCGTACACCGGGTCGAAGCGCAGCGACAGGTCGGTGGTGAGCATGATCGGGGTGTGCCGCTTGGCCGGGTCGTGGGCGTCCGGCACGGTGCCCTCGCCGGCGCCGTCCTTCGGCTTCCACTGGTGGGCGCCGGCCGGGCTCTCGGTGAGCTCCCACTCGTAGCCGAACAGGGTCTCGAAGAAGCTGTTGTCCCAGGTGATCGGGGTGGCCGTCCAGATGCCCTCGAGACCGCTGGTGATGGCGTCGGCGCCGACGCCGGTGCCGTAGCCGCTCTTCCAGCCGAGGCCCTGCTGCTCCATCGGCGCGGCCTCCGGGTCCGGGCCGACGTTGTCCGCCGGGCCGGCGCCGTGGGTCTTGCCGAAGGTGTGGCCACCGGCGATCAGCGCGACGGTCTCCTCGTCGTTCATCGCCATCCGGTAGAAGGTCTCGCGGATGTCGCGGGCGGCGGCGATCGGGTCCGGGTTGCCGTTGGGGCCCTCGGGGTTGACGTAGATCAGGCCCATCTGGACGGCGGCCAGCGGGCTCTCCAGCTCGCGGTCGCCGGTGTAGCGCTCGTCGCCGAGCCAGGTGGTCTCGGGGCCCCAGTAGACGTCCTCGTCGGGCTCCCACTCGTCGACCCGGCCGCCGCCGAAGCCGAAGGTCTCGAAGCCCATGCCCTCCAGCGCGACGTTGCCGGTCAGGACGATCAGGTCGGCCCAGGACAGGCTGCGCCCGTACTTCTTCTTCACCGGCCACAGCAGTCGGCGGGCCTTGTCCAGGCTGGCGTTGTCCGGCCAGCTGTTCAGCGGGGCGAAGCGCTGCTGGCCGCCGCCGGCGCCGCCGCGGCCGTCGCTGATCCGGTAGGTGCCGGCGCTGTGCCAGGCCATCCGGATCATGAACGGACCGTAGTGGCCGAAGTCGGCCGGCCACCAGGGCTGCGAGGTGGTGAGCACCTCCTGGATGTCCCGCTTGACGGCGGCGAGGTCCAGGGCGCTGAACGCCGCGGCGTAGTCGAAGTCCGCGCCGAGCGGGTTGGCGACGGCGGGGTTCTTGGCGAGGATCTTGAGGTTCAACCGCTCCGGCCACCACTGGCGGTTCCCGCCGCCCTGGGTGGGGTGGAGCGCGCGCCCGTGGTTGACCGGGCAGCCGCCCGCGCTCGCCTCTACACCGGTTGCATCGTGGTTCTCAGACATGGGAATCCTTCCGTACAAGGCGGATCACGGTGTCTATCTGCTACCTACGGCACCTACTGCTGCTATTCGGCACTGCCGTTACCCAGGCTAGCGCCGGAGCCGATCCTACGATGGACGTAGTCCAAGTCAAGAAAGACACCAAACCCCCGTCCGGCCGAGGTCGGAGGCCTCAGGACCGGCATTGGTAAACTCCGGTCTTCCCCCATGACCTGAATAGGTGAACCGTGATGAGTGACCTGCTGGAGCGGCTGCGCGAGCGCGGCTGGCGCCTCACCTCCCAGCGGCGTGTCGTGGCCGAGGTCCTGGACGGCGAGCACGTGCACCTGACCGCCGACGAGGTGCACGCCCGCGCGGCCGAGCGCCTCCCGGAGATCTCCCGCGCGACGGTGTACAACACCCTCGGCGAGCTGGTCACCCTCGGTGAGGTCATCGAGGTGTCCACGGACGGGCGCGCCAAGCGCTACGACCCCAACGCCCACCACCCGCACCAGCACCTGGTCTGCACCGGCTGCGGCGCCATCCGGGACGTCCACCCCCTGGGCGACCCGCTCGCCGACCTCCCGGCGGAGCAGCGGTTCGGCTTCGCCGTCTCGGGCGCCGAGGTCACCTACCGGGGCCTCTGCCCGGCCTGCGCGGGCTGAGCCGGCCCACCGGCGGAGCGCGCCGTCACCCCGGAACCGTCCAGCGCACCGGCAGGCTCTTGAGGCCGTTCTGGAAGTTGGACACCAGGCGCCGCGGCGGCCGGTCCGGGTCGAGCTCCAGGTCCGGGAGGCGGTCGAGGAGGTGGCGCAGGGCGGACCGCAGCTGCAGGCGGGCGAGCCGGGCGCCGACGCAGAAGTGCGGGCCGTACCCGAAGCTCACGTGGTCGTTCGGGGTGCGGGAGACGTCGAAGCGGTCCGGCTCCGGGAACACGGCCTCGTCCCGGTTCGCCGAGGCGTGGTGGACCACCACCTTGTCGCCCCGGCGGACCGGCTGCCCGGCGATCCGGGTGTCCCGGGTCGCGGTGCGGCGGAAGTGCACCACGGGCGGCCAGCAGCGCAGCATCTCCTCCACCGCCGACGGGACCAACTCCGGCCGCTCGCACAGGAGTCGGTACTGGTCCGGATGGCTGAGCAGGGTGTGCAGGCCGCCCGGCAGGCCGTTGCGCACGGTCTCGTTCCCGGCGACGGCGAAGAGGAAGAACATCGTCTCGAACTCGGCGGCGCTCAGGCCGGCGTCCCGCATGCGGGCGACGATGCTGCCCGGCGGCGGCTGTCGGGCGAGCGCGTGGGCGTAGGCGAACATGTCGGCGAGGGCCGCGCGGGAGCGCGGGTTGAGCGGGCGGCCGTCAGGGGCCGTGGGAGTGGTCGGCCGGTGGTCGAGCGCGGCGCGTCCCACGGCGGTGAGCCGGGACGGGTCGGCGGTACTGGACCGGGCGTACTCCGGGTCCTGGTAGCCGATCACCCGGTTCGACCAGTCGACCAGCAGCTGCCGGTCCTGCTCGGGCACGCCCAGGACCAGGGCCAGCGTCCACACGGGCAGATCGGCGGCGAGCGGCACGAAGTCGGCTTCGCCCAGGGGGCGGATCGCGGCGACCAGTTCGGCCGCGCGCCCCTCGACGGCGGCGGTCAGCCGGTGCAACGCGCGCGGGGTGAAGGCGGCGGTGACGATCCGGCGCAGCCGGGCGTGGTCCGGCGGGTCCTGGTTGAGCATCATGGTGCGGACGAAGGCCAGGTCGGCGGGGGTGTCCGGGTCGCGGATCTGGGTCGCCCCGAGGTGTGAGGAGAACAGCTCCGGGCTGCGCAGCACGTGCTTCACGTCCGCGTGCCGCAGCACCGCCCAGTAGCCCGGCCCGGCCGGCCAGTCCCCCACCGCCGGCTCCTCCACCCAGCAGACCGGGGCCTCGGCCCGCAGCTCGCGGAACAGCCCGTACGGAACGCCCTCGGCGTACGTCCCGGGCAGGAAGATCCGGTTCACCCGCGCCTGGTCCAGTGCCACGGTGACCGACCGTACTGCGTCGCGGTTGCGGCGATCAACCGGTGGGATCCCGTAAGGTCGGCCAATGGCCAAGTACTTCGACGTGCACCCCGAATCCCCCCAGCCGCGCACCATCAGCACCGTGGCCGACAGCCTCCGCTCCGGAGCCCTCATCGCGTACCCGACCGACTCCTGCTTCGCGCTCGGCTGCCGTCTGGACAACCGCGACGGGCTGGAGCGGATCCGGTCCATCCGGCGCCTCGACGACCGCCACCACTTCACCCTGGTGTGCGAGGACTTCGCTCAGCTGGGGCAGTTCGTCCAGCTCGACAACAACGTCTTCCGGGCCGTCAAGGCCGCGACGCCGGGCAGCTACACCTTCATCCTCCCCGCCACCAAGGAGGTGCCGCGCCGGCTGATGCACCCCAAGAAGAAGACCGTGGGGGTGCGGATCCCCGACCACGCCGTCACCCGGGCGCTGCTCGCCGAACTGGGCGAGCCCCTCCTCTCCAGCACCCTGATCCTCCCCGGCGAGGACGAGCCGATGACCCAGGGCTGGGAGATCAAGGAACGCCTCGACCACGTGCTGGACGCCGTGGTGGACTCCGGCGACTGCGGCACCGAGCCGACCACGGTCATCGACTTCTCCAGCGGCGAGGCCGAGATCACCCGCCGGGGGGCCGGCGACACCGCGCGCTTCGAGTGAGGGCCCGGCGGCCGGGGCCGGGGGCCCGGCCGCCCGGCGGCCCCCGGCTCAGCGGTGGCGGAGGTCCACGAACGAGCCCACCAGCCCACCGAGGGCGATCGCCGGGATCAGCGACGCGTCCCACGGCTGACCACCCGCCGGCCCGGAGGCCGCCACCAGGGCGGCGACCGCCAGCGCCGTCGCCCGCCCCGCGGTCGACTGCGGAATCAGCGGCGAGGGCTTGCCGTTTCGCCGCTCACGGGCCAGTTTGATGACGAGCAGGAGCAGTGCGACTGCGAGCAGTGGCGGCACCATGTCGTGGGTCATGCCGCCAGGATGTCATGGACGGTGATGAGTTGATCGAGTTGGGTGGGGTCATCGATCCGCAGGAAGGCCGCCTCGACGGCCAGTTGGAGCTCGGGCCCGCGCAGCCAGGCCGCGAAGGTCCGGTACGCGGCTCCCCGTTCGTCCCAAAGGGCGTCCCGCGGTTCGAGCTCACCGCCGAGGGCGAACTCGTACAGGCGCTCCACGGCCACGGGGCTCGCGAGCCGGGCCCATTCTGCTAGTCGGCCGCCGGTCCCGTCCGGATCGGCGGCTCCCAGAGCACTGAGCACGGCCTCGGTGTCCCCGCACTGCCGGGCGTCGTGCAGGACGTCCGGCCACAGGGCGTCGAGGAGCCGGCGCAGGTACGGCGCCTCCGGCCAGTCCTGCCAGCCGGCCTGCGCCAGCTTGCGGCAGACCAACGGCACGCCGGGCCAGGCGAGTTCGCCGGTCAGGACGAGCTGGAGGATGCGCGGCGCGAAGTAGCGCAGGTCGGCGGGCGAGCCGACGGTGTTCAGCACGGAGGCGGCGTAGGGCCCCAGCTCCTCGGGCGTCAACTGCGCGCGGGGCGCGCCCAGGAGGCGGTCCAGCCCGGCCCGGGAGGCGCAGCAGGGGCAGGCGTCGATGCGGCTCGGCCGCGGGGCGGTCGAGAACACCTCGGGGAGACCGGTGACCAGGTGCTGCAGTGCGGTGCCGTCCGTCATGGCCGCCATTCAACAGGTCCGCCGGGACGGGCGTGGGTGCGTTTCGGCCGGGCTGGACCAGGCACGCGTCGGCCCGGGGTTGCGCAGGGCCACCCCGGGTGTGGGGGAACAGATCCGATCGGCGTGTGGTTGGGGCAGGGCGACGGCCAAGGACGGCACTCGCGAAGGGGCTTACCCATGAAGATCGGCATCATCGGCGCGGGCAACATCGGCGGTAACCTCACGCGGCGGCTGACGGCTCTCGGGCACGAGGTCTCGGTGGCGAACTCGCGCGGGCCGGAGTCGTTGCGGGCGCTGGTCGAGGAGACGGGCGCGAAGGCGGTAACGGCCGCGGAGGCGGCGCACGGCGCCCAGGTCGTGGTGGTGACGGTGCCGTTGAAAAACGTACCGGGCCTGCCCGCGGGGCTGTTCGACGGCGCCGCCGAGGGGCTCGCGGTGATCGACACCGGCAACTACTACCCGAAGGAGCGCGACGGCCGGATCGACGCGATCGAGGACGGCGGGCTGACGGAGAGCCGCTGGACGGAGCAGCACCTGGGCCACCCGGTGGTGAAGGTGTTCAACGGCACCTACGCGCAGGACCTGCTGGACCGCCCGCGCCCGGCGGGCGACCCGGAGCGCCTCGCCGTGCCGGTCTCCTCGGACGACGAGGCGGCGAAGGCCGTGGTGCGGGCGCTGGTCGACGAGTTGGGCTTCGACACCGTGGACGCCGGCGGCATCGACGAGTCCTGGCGCCAGCAGCCGGCCACGCCGGTGTACGGGCTGCGCGCCGGGGTGGCGGCGGTCACCCGGGCGCTCGCGGAGGCGTCCCCGGAGCGCCCGGAGGCGCACCGGGCCTGAGGCACCGCAGCGGGGCCCGGCCGCTCAGGGCTCCGTCGGCAGGGCCCCGCCGGTCAGGGCTCCGCCGCTCAGGGCTCCGCCGGTCAGGCCGAACTCGCCCGCACCACCAGTTCGGTGGGCAGCTCCAGGCCGCCCGTCGGCGCGGCCCCGCCGTGCACCTGGTCCAGCAGCCGGGTGACCAGCCCGGCCGCCAGGGCCCGCAGCGGCAGCCGGACCGAGGTCAGCGGCGGGTGCAGGTGGCGGCAGAGCGGTGAGTCGTAGAACCCGGTGACCGCCACCCCGGCGGGCCCGACCGCCGACCCCTCGGCCCGGATCGCCTCGTACGCGTCCAGCGCCAGCAGGTCGCTGCCCGCGGCGACGGCCGTCGGCCGGTCGGGCCCGCGCAGCAGCTCCCGCACGGCCGCCACCGGCCCGGCCGTCGGCGCCGCCTCCGACGGGGCGACCGCCGTCAGGCCCAGTCGGCGCGTCTCGGCGAGGAAGCCCGCCCGCCGAGCCGCCATCCAGGGCAGGTCCTCGGCGGCGCCGAGGTAGCCGATCCGGCGGTGACCCCGCGCCGCGAGGTGCCGCACCACCGCGGCCATCGCCGCGTCGTTGGCGATGTCCGCCCAGTGCTGCGGCTCGCCCGGTCCGGTCCGGCCGAAGCTGACGAAGGGCACGCCCAGCCCGGCGACGTGGGCGATCCGCCGGTCCTCGGTCAGGACGTCCGCCAGCACCAGCCCGTCGACTTGCCGGGCCGCCACCAGTTCGTCGATGGCCGCCACCGGGTCCGCCGCGGGCGGGGCGGGCCGGAACAGCAGCACCCGCTGCCCGCGTTCCCCGGCCGCGTCGACCAGGGCCTCCAGGAAGCCGGCCATCAGCGGGTTGGGGTCGAGCGGGTCGTCCACCGGCGCGAGGTAGCCGATGGTGCGCCGGGCGCCGCTGCGCAGCGACCGGGCCGACTGGTCGGGCTGGTAGCCGAGTTCGCGGATCGCCGTGCTGACCCTGGTCAGCGTCTCGGCGCGGACCCGGTGCGGGGCGTTGAGCGCGTTGGAGACGGTCTGCCGGGAGACCCCGGCCGCGCGGGCGACCTCCTCGATGGTGGTGGCGCCACGGCGCGGTCGGTGCGCTCCCTCGGGCATGCGGGTCCTCCGGTGGTGGGTCAGGGGCGGCGCAGCGACAGCAGCCCGCCGCGCGGCACCGCGAGGGTGTCCGTCCAGTCGAGGTCGATCTCGTCCTGCCGGACGATACGCCCCCGGGCGTCCTGGACGGTGGCGGTGGCCCTGCCGCTGCCGCCCACCAGCCGGACGTCCGGGTCGGCGTCGGCGTTGGCCACCAGCAGGGTGTGCCAGTCGTCCGCCGAGACGTCCACCGGCAGCGCCGCGTACCGGGCGACCACGACCGTCCCCTCCCCGCGGGCGGTGACCAGCGGGTATCCGAGGTCGGGCCGGCTGGGGAGCAGTTCGCCGCGCTGCAGGGTGTCGAGGTGCTCGCGGAACACCCCCAGCCAGAAGGCGATCGCCTCGCGCTGCCCGGGGTCCTGCGCGGCGAGGTCGACGGAGATCTGGGGCACCGAGAAGAGCACGTTGACCAGGTGGCAGGCGATCTGCTCGGGCGGCTCGGCCGGGTGCCACATCAGCATGTCCGCGTGCACCGGCACCGGCCCGGCGGCCAGCCGCACGTCGACGGTGCGCTGCCGGTTCTCCTGCGGGCTGAGCGGGCAGTCGGTGGCCCGGATCATGGTGGCGTACGGCCACAGGGCGGGGCTGACGTACGGCTGCCGGTGCTCGATCATCGCGTCCGGGTGGGCGGCGGTGGTCCGGGCCCGGATCGCGGCGAGCAGTCGCTCCACGCCCTCGGCCACCTCGGCGCAGTCCGCCTCGGGGCCGGGCCCGGGGGCGTCGGGGCGCTCGGCGGCGCGGGCGAAGGAGTCGACGAAGTCGACCTTGAGCCCGTCCATGCCCCACTCCTCGACGGCCCGGGCCAGCCGGTCGGTGAGGAACTCGCGGACCTCGGGGTAGCGCGGGTCGGCGACCACCGCGCCCAGGTGGGGGACGTCGGCGAGGGCGTGCCGGCCGATCTTCCGGTAGGCGGCGCTGTCCTTGCCGATGAACGGCAGCGCGTACCAGAGCAGGTAGCGGACGCCGAGGTCGTGGACGCGCCGGACGTGCTCGGCGGTGTCGGGCAGCGAGACGGGCTCCCAGTCGCCGCAGTGGGCGTAGCCGCGGGTGCGGTCGGCGGTCATCCAGCCGTCGTCGACGATGATCACGTCCAGCCCGAGGGCCTTGCCGAGCGCGGCCTGGGCCTCGATCCGCTCGGGCGAGACGTCCTGGTGCATCGCGTACCAGGTGGAGTAGGCGGGGCGGCGGGCGTCCTCCGGGACGACGACGGAACGGCCCTCGCCCCACCAGGCGGTCAGGTCGGCCAGGCAGCGGGCGAAGTGCCGGCCCGAGGTGTCGATCCGGACGGTGATCCGGCCGGCGGCCTGGGCCCAGCAGCGGAAGTCACCGGTCTCCTCGACCACTCCGGCCCCGACCAGCACCTCGGTCTGCTCGGCCGCGAAGGCGCAGACCGCGGTGTCCCCGGTGCCGACCAGCGCGGCGATCGGGGCGCCGGCGGCGGGGCCGGTGCGGCGCGGGGCGCTCCAGGCGGCGGGCAGCCAGCCGGTGCCGCGCGGTTCCGGGGTCCAGAAGGAGGTGACGTCCACGCAGGGCACCCGCCACTCGATCCGGACCTCGGCCGGGCCCTCGGCGCTCACCTCGACCACGCCGTCGGCGACCTCCCGGACGGTGGCGGTGCCGCTCGCCCGCAGGTCCAGGCCCCGGGCGTGGGGCAACGGGTGGAGCGCTCCGGGGGCGGGGGCGTGCGGCTCCCAGACCTCGGCCGTGCTCCCGGCCGTAGTCCCCGCTGCGGTGTCGGCCGCGGTCCCCGCTGCGGTGTCGGTCTCGGTCATGCCGCTCAGCCCTTCGTCGCGCCGGCCAGCAGGCCGGAGATGAACTGCCGTTGGAGGACCAGGAAAAGGACCATCATCGGCAGGGTGGAGAGCGCGGTCCCGGAGAGGATCGCGCCGTAGTCGGTGGTGCTCTGGTTGCCGTACAGGGTCGCCAGGGCGACCGGCAGGGTGTGCATGCCGGGGCTGCGCAGGGCGATCAGCGGCCAGACGAACTGGTTCCAGGAGCCCAGGAAGAGGAAGATCGAGAGCGCGGCGAGCACCGGCCGCATCACCGGGACGACGACGTTCCACAGCACCCGGAACTCGCCCGCGCCGTCGACCCTGGCGGCGTCCAGGAGTTCGTCCGGCAGGCTGCTCAGCGACTGGCGCATCAGGAAGACCGCGAAGGGCACGCACAGCCCGGGCAGGATGATCGCCTGGTAGGAGTCGAGCAGGCCGAAGTCCGTCATCATCGTGAACAGCGGTACCAGCATGACCTGTTCGGGCACCACCAGGGTGGAGAGCAGCAGCGCGAACAGCAGGGTGCGGCCGCGGAAGCGGAACTTGGCGAAGGCGTAGCCGGCCAGCAGGGCGACGACCAGGGCGCCGAGGGTCTGGATCCCGGCCACCAGCAGGGAGTTGCCGAGCACCCGGAGCAGGCCGATCCGCTGGTCCAGCCGGTGGAGGTTGTCGCCGAGGCCCCCGCCGGGCAGCAGGTGCGGCGGCCAGTCGAAGATCTCGGTGTCCTTGCGGGTGACGGAGACCAGCAGCCAGTAGAAGGGGGCGACCGAGAAGCCGGTGAGGCCCGCCAGGAGGAAGGTCAGCGGCCAGCCGCGGAGGTTCCTGGGGTTCATCCGTCCCTCTCCCCCATCAGGCGCATCTGGACCGCGCCCAGCACGGCCACCAGCAGGGTGAGCGCGTAAGCGATGGCGGAGGCGTAGCCGAAGTCGAAGTAGCGGAAGCCGTTCTGGTACAGGTACATGGAGACGGTCAGGCTCGCGTTGTCCGGGCCGCCGCCGGTCAGCACGTACGGCTCGTCGAAGAGCTGGAGGGTGCCGATGGTGGAGAGCACGACGGTGAACAGCAGCAGCGGGCGCAGGGCCGGGACGGTGATCGCGGTGAAGCGGCGGACGGCACCGGCGCCGTCGACCATCGCGGCCTCGTACAGCTCCTTCGGGACGGACTGCAGGCCGGCCAGGTAGATGACGGCGTTGTAGCCGGTGTAGTGCCAGGTCAGCACCAGGACGACGGACATCCGGGCCCAGAACGGCTGCCCCAGCCAGTCGACGGCGGGCAGGCCGATGGCGTGCAGCAGCCAGTTGACCGCGCCGTCGTCGCGCTTGAGCAGGAAGGCGAACATCACGCCGGTGGCGACCAGGCCGGTGACGGCGGGCATGAAGACGCCGAGCCGCCAGACGGCCCGCCAGCGCACCAGGGTGGAGTTGATGCCGACGGCCAGCAGCAGGGCCAGCCCGAGCATCAGCGGGACCTGTACGACGAGGATCTCGCCGGTGTTGCGCAGGGCCGTCCAGAACAGCGGATCGTCCAGCAGGCGCCGGTAGTTGGCGAGGCCGGCGGGGCGGGCGGCGGGGCCGGAGCCGGTGGTGAAGGAGAGCAGCAGCGAGTCGACGATCGGGTAGGCCTTGAACACGCCGAAGGTGATCAGGGCGGGGGCGAGCAGCAGGTACGGCAGGGCGGTGCGGCGCAGCCGGGCCCGGCGGTGGGCGCGCGCGGCCGGGCCGGCGGGGCGGGCGGGGCGGGTCCGTCCGGTGGCGGGGGGTGCGGTGGCGGCGGTCATGCGACGGTGCGTCCGGTCTGCTGGGCGAGCTGCTGGGCGGCGGCCCGGAGGACGCCGGCCGGGTCGCCGCCCTTGAGGAGGACCTTGGTCTGGGCGTCGCTCGCGAGCTTGAGGGCGCGGGCGTAGTCGCCGGAGTAGTTGGTGGGGTCGCCGCCGTCGGTGGCCAGGTCGGCGAAGGTCCGCAGCGGGGACTGGCCGCCGTAGTAGTCGCTGGGCCTGGCGTACAGCGGGTCGCCGTAGGCGTCGAGGAGTGCGGGGAAGACCCCGCCGGCGTCGAACATGGCGTTCACCGAGGCGGGGCGGGTGAGCGCGTACTCGACGAACTTCCAGGCGGCGCGGCGGCGCGGGCTGGAGGCGGCGACGGTGAGGTGGGTGGAGTTCACCAGGGCGGTGCGCTTGCCGCCGGGGGTGACGGCCGGGGGTTTGGCGAGGCGCCAGTTGCCGTGCTGGTCGGCGAACTTGGCCTCCAGGTAGTGCGCGGCCCAGGCGGGCATCGGGGCGACGGCGAGCTTGCCGGCCTTCATCAGGGTGGCCCAGCCCTGGTCGCCGGGGGCGTCGGCGACCAGCCCGGCGTCGTCCAGGTGCTTGAGGGTGGCCAGGGCGCGGACGTCCGGCTCGGAGCCGAGGGTGATCCGGCCCCCGAGGTCGAAGTAGAAGGCGCCCTGGAGCTGCATCAGGGACTGCACGAAGTCCAGGTCGGGGCTGGGGTTGGCGGCCTTGTTGATGCCGATCAGCGAGATGCCGGGGTTGGCGGCCTTGAAGCGGTCGGCGGCCGCCGTGAGGTCGTCCCAGGTGGCGAAGGAGGCGGGGTCGAGGCCGGCCCTGTCGAAGTAGTCCTTGCGGTAGAAGAAGCCGAGCGGGTTGGCCTCCCAGGGCAGGGCGTAGGCGTGGCCGTCCTTGCCGGTGACGACCGGCCACAGGCCCTTGGCGAACTTCTCCTTGTGCGCGTCGGCGCCGAAGGCCGAGAGGTCGGCGAGGCCGCCGGGGAACTTCTCCAGGTAGCCGGGCAGGTAGTCGCAGCCGATGTGCAGGACGTCGCCGAGGCCCTGGCCGCCGGCCGCCAGGCCGACGGTGATCTTGTCCCAGATGGCGGGGTTGCCGATGTCCTGGACGTCCACCGTGATGCCCGGGTTGTCCTTCTCGAAGGCCGGGACGACGGCGCGCAGCGCGACGGCCGCGGTGGCCCACGACCAGACGGTGACCTTGCCGGTGTCGGCGTCCCCGCCGGAGGCGCTCCCCGAGCCCGGGTCGCCGCAGGCCGCGAGGGCTCCGCCGGCCGTGAGGGCCAGCAGGCCGGCGCCGGAGGCGCGGAGCAGGTCGCGGCGGGAAAGGTGTGACATTGCATTCCTCCCGATGGGTGGCTCTGGACGGAGGCGGGGCATGGGGGTGGTGGAGCTCGGCGGCCAAGTTTGAACGTTCAAAACAACAAAACAGACCACAACTCAACAGATTCGCACGAGCGGAACACAGCAAACGCCCGCCCTCCCCGCGCCGTCAACCCCTGGCGCAGCGAAGGGCGGGCTCCGCAACCGTTCCGTTATGAGCGCCGGCGGGTCAGGAGCGGACCACCGGGGCGCCGGTGAGGTCGACCCCGGCGTCGCGGAGTTCGGTGAGCGCGGCATCGGTGGTGTCGGGGGCGACGCCGGCCGTGTAGTCGAGCAGGACGCGGGCGTCGAAGCCGGCCCGGCGGGCGTCCAGCGCGGTGGCCTTGACGCAGTGGTCGGTGGCGATGCCGACGACGTCGACGGCGTCCACGCCGCAGTCGTGCAGCCAGTCGGCGAGCGGGGTGCCGTCGGCGGTGAAGCCCTCGAAGCCGCTCTTGGAGGCGGAGCGGGCGCCCTTGTAGAAGACCTCGTCGACCGCGCCGGCCTCGACGGCGGGCAGGAAGTCGGGGTGGAACTCGCCGCCCTCGGTGCCGGCCACGCAGTGCACCGGGAAGGAGTCCCGGTAGTCGGGATGCTCGGAGAAGTGGCCGCCCGGGTCGACGTGGTGGTCCCGGGTCGCAACCACCCGGGACCACCCCTCCCGCTCCGGGCCCTGGATCAGCGCGGCGATCGCCCGGGCCCGGTCGGCGCCGCCGCCGACCGGGACGCTTCCGCCCTCGCAGAAGTCCTTCTGCACATCCACCACGATCAGCGCGCGCGTCATCGAACGGCCCTTCCTCACCAGGTTCTTACGCATCCGCGGCCCAGCTTGGCGGGTCGACGGCCGTGGACGAAGCAACCGGGCGGCCGTTCACTCGAACGGGTTCCACCGGTTCCCGGCAGGGGTACGGCGGGGCGCGGCGGGCGGCCGCCGCCGTCGAAAGGGCGTCGAACCCGCGTCGAACAGGCCATTGAGAGCCGGTCGGCGCCGCACCTACACTCGCGGCCGTCCGTGACCCCGCGTCCCGGATTCCGCTCCGTGTTCCGCTCCGCATTCCGCTCCGTGCCCGGGGTGATCGATCCGCCCCGGGTCGATCGCCGATGTCCCCCAACCCACCCTCGTGGAGGACTACTTGAAGGCTCGAACGATACGCCGCATGCTCCTGGCCGGGGTGAGCAGCCTGGCCCTCGCGGCCTCCGGCGCGCTCGCCGCCCCGGTGGTCGGCAGCGCCGTGCCCGGCGGCGCCGCGGCCGCCGGCTACCCGACGGTGCACCCCACGGTGGCCGACTACGCCCAGGTGTCGGCGGGCACCACTCCCCCCACCCCGACGCAGTGCGCGAGTGCGGGCCGCCGCTGCTTCGACCCCCAGGCGATCAGGGCCGCCTACCACCTGGGCCCGCTGTACGCGGGCGGCTTCGACGGCCGCGGCCAGACGATCGCGATCCTCGACTCGTACGGCAGCGACACCATGGCGCACGACCTGCACGTCTTCGACCAGGCCTTCGGCGTCACCGCGATGTGCGGCGAGGAGGCGGTGACCTGCCGGCCCGGGATGCCGTCCTTCGGCGAGCTGCACGTCCAGGGCGATCCGGGCACCAACGCCCCGCCGCCCACCAGCCACGGCACCGGCCAGGAGAGCAAGGCCGCGTGGGCGCTGGAGGTCGCGCTCGATGTGGAGACCGCGCACGCGATGGCGCCCGGTGCGAACATCCTGCTGGTCAGCACGCCGACCGCGGAGACGCTCGGCGTCCAGGGCCTGCCGACGCTGATGAACGCCGAGCAGTACGTGGTCGACCACCACCTGGCGAACGTCATCTCGCAGTCCTTCGCCTCCGCCGAGGGCGCCTTCGGCAGCGCCCAGTCCATCGAACCGCTGCGGCACGCCTTCAAGTCCGCGGCCCTGAACGGGGTCACGGTGCTCGGCTCCTCCGGCGACAGCGGCACGGCCGGCTCGGAGAAGACCCCGGTGAAGTCGGGCGGCTCGACCCTGCCGTACCCGTCCGTGGAGTGGCCCGCCTCGGACCCGCTGGTGACCGGCGTGGGCGGCACCTACCTGTGCACCGACCCCGGCGCGACCGGCGCCCGGACCGTGGACAGCACCGACAACCCGGCCGCCTGCCAGAGCAACTCCGGCTCCGCCGAGGTGGGTTGGACCAACTCCGGCGGCGGGTTCAGCCGGGTCTTCGACCGGCCCGACTACCAGTCGGCGCTGCCGGCCGGCTCCACCGCGATCGGCGCCAAGCGCGGCGTGCCGGACGTCTCCCTCCAGGCCGCCTCCAGCACCGGCGCGCTGGTCTACCTGTCGCTGCCGCCGGACGGCTCCTCCGGCCTCAAGTGCGGTGCCACGCCGTGCAGCACGGGCTGGTACGACATCGGCGGCACCTCGCTGTCCTGCCCGCAGTGGGCCGGCCTGGTCTCGATCGCGGACCAGATCAACGGCGGCGGCCTGGGCCAGATCAACCCGGCCCTGTACAAGCTGGGCGCCGACCCGGCGAAGTACGCGGCCGACTTCAACGACGTGACGCTCGGGAACAACACCACCGACCCGACCGTCCCGGGCTACCCGGCCGGTACGGGCTGGGACCCGGTCACCGGCCTCGGCACGCCCGACGCGGCGAACCTGCTGCCGGACCTGGTCAGCGCCGTCCGGGCGGGCTGACCGCAGCCCGGCGCTCCGCCCCGTCGAGCTGTGCGGCTCGACGGGGCGGAGCCGTGTGCGGCACCGGCCCGGCCGGCTCGGCCAGTTCGGCTGGGTCACGGATCCGGAGGGGAACCGCATCGAGCTCTGGCAGCCCGCCTGAGCGCGGTCGTAGGGCCCGTCTTCAAACTCCCGCACGGGAAGTCGGCCGGGCCGACTTCCCGTGCGAAGCGATCAGAACAGCGCGTCGGCGGACCCGCACTTGAGGGTGCCGCTGGCCGTGGCATCGATGCCGCCCGGCATCTGGTGCACCGCCATGCCGGAGAACGTGATGGCGTCCTCGGTGCGGCCGGCCCCCGCACCGACCGGGACCTTTCCGGCCCACGCCGCCACCTTCGGGTCCTCGGGCTCGCCGACGGTCAGCAACAGGCTCATCTGGCCCTGGCCGTCGAAGCCCATGACCAGGGCGGCCTTCTTGGTGGACTTGCCCGTCGCGCTCAGGGTCAGCGGGCCGGACGGGGACTTCTTACCGACGCAGCCCGCCGTGTCGAAGGTGAACGTGCCGCCCTCGCTGCCGGTGATGGTGACGGTGTTCGCGCCCCCGGAGCCCGCCGCACCACCCGCCGAACCGCCCGCCGCATCGGCCGTCTTCGAGGGAACGGCCGGGGTCGGCGCGTCGGCCGGTGCGGAGGTGGCGGCGCTCGACGTGACGGCGGTCGGCACGGCGGCGGTCGGTGCGGCGGAACTTGGCGCGGCGGTGTTCGAGGAGGACGACGAGCCCGAGGAACCACAGGCCGAGAGCAGGAGGACGGAGGCGCCGAGGACCACGGCGGGGACCACACGAGTCATTCGCATCATGGGCACAACGTAGAGCTCCTGTGTGACAGAACATCAGCGAATCCTCGACGGATCCGTACCAGAGCGGTCCGGCTTCCCCGCGCGGCCCCCGTGCGCCCCACCCGCACCGCAGTTGGTCAGCGGGGGGACCGGATGCCGTCGATGATGCGGGTCCAGTTGTCCGCGCCGTGGCCGTCCTCGATCGCGCGGCGGTAGTGGGCCTGAACAGCCAATGGGAGGGCGGGGTCGAGGCCGAGCGAGGTGCTGGTCTCGACGATGTGGTCGGCGGTCGCGCCCATCATGGTGACCGTGCTGAGGTGGCCCGGGTGCTCCCCCGCGTCGAGCGCGGTGCCGGGGGCGGCCTCGCCGGCCCGCAGGATGGCGCCGATCGTGTCGGCGGAGGAGAGCAGGTCCGGCAGGGCCTCCGCGGCCTTCATCCCCGCGGTGCCCAGCATCGCGGTGGCCTGCATCAGGGCGGACAGGGTGGTGAGGAAGACGGCGAGTTGGGCCTGGTACATCATCTGGGCGAGGCCCGCGTCCTCGCCCAGGTACCTCGGCGTGCCGAGCAGGGCCAGCGCGGCCCGGTGACGATCCATCACCTGCCCGGGACCGCTGTAGTAGACGTGGGACGCCGCCGTACCGACCATCGGCGCGGGGACCATGACGCCCCCGGTGAGGAACTCGGCGCCGTGGCCCGCCGCCCAGGCGGCCGCCTCGCGGGTGCGGTCGGGGGTGTCGGAGCTCAGGTTGACCAGGGTCCGCCCGGCGAGCGCCGTGGTGGCACCGTCGAGGATGTCGTACATGGCCCGGTAGTCGGTGAGGCTGAGGATCACGAGGCCGCTCGCCCCGACCGCCTCGCCGGGCGTCGCCGCGAGCGTCGCCCCGGCCGCGACGACGCCGTCGGCCCGAGCGGCGGTGCGGTTCCAGACGGTGACCGGGTGGCCGGCGGCGAGGAGGGCGCGGGTCATCGCCTGCCCCATCGGGCCGAGGCCGATCACGGTGACGGCGCTGTGCTGACCGTTGGTGTGGTTCTGTCGTTCGTTCACCCCTCCATCCTCGGAGAGGGCAACTATCCTCGGAAGTACCCACTATTTTCTGCGGTACTTACCTTTTCGTAAGGGGGATCGGTGATGGCCAAGGCACCGAGGAACGGGCCCTACATCTGCGGGATCGACGCCGCGCTCGACGTGGTGAGCGGCAAGTGGAAGGGGCTGATCCTGTGGGAGCTCACCGCCCACGGCGTGCGCCGCTTCGCCGAACTCCGGCGCGCCCTGCCGGGCGTGAGCGAGAAGATGCTGACGCAGCACCTGCGGGAGATGGAACAGGACGGCCTGGTCCACCGGGAGGTCTTCGCCGAGGTGCCGCCGCGGGTGGAGTACACGCTGACCGAGGACGGGCGCACGCTCAACGAGGCGCTCCGGCCCCTCGGTGCCTGGGGAGCCGGGCGGGTCCGGCGCGAGGGGCTCGACCTCGTCGCGGTGGCCGAGGCCTCCCGCGGGTAGGGCGTGGGCCGGGTGGGTCGTGGGGGGGGACCCACCCGGCCCGCGCGGGCGCGTCACGGCTCGGGGCCGTCGGGATCCTGCGTCAGCAGGTGAACCTCGGCGACTGCACCGAGCCCTGGCGGACGTCGTTGTTGGTGATCCAGGTGTCGATCACCAAGGTCCCGCCGAGTGCGCAGTAGAGGTCGTGCCCGTTCCACTGCTGCGAGACGTTGTTGGACAGGTCGCTGTCGACGGTGTAGAGGACGCTCGGGTTGAAGTCGCTGATGGAGCCGTCCGCGTTGACGCGGGCGACCGCCTGCCAGATGCGCACCTGGGTGTCCGGCGTCCCGTAGGCGGTCACCGACGAGGCCACGCTGCTCTGGAGGTTGTTGGGCCGCGCACACGGCAGCAGCGAGACGCCGTGGCCCACGTACACCGAGTTCGGTTTGATGTCGAGGCCCCCGCGGCAGCCACCGCCCCCGATCTGCTGTGCCGAGGCGCTGCTGGTGGAGCCGATGACCAGGCCGAGGGTGGCCGCCGCCGCGAGGGCGAGGCTGGCGAGCTTGCGCATGGGTTTCTTTCCTCCGGTGTCGGATTGGCCGTGCACCGCCACATTCGCCGTCGGGGCTGCCAAGGCGACAGCTATTCGCCGCTGGGCCTCATAGTTGAGAACTCACCCACGGCGGCCCGGCCGCATGGCACCATCGGCTGTGCTCGAAATCGGCTTCCGGCCGGCCGATCTGGCCCGCGTCCGGTTCGCGGTCTCTCCGCTGGATCACGTGCTGGGCGGCGTCGCCGGCCCGCAGCACCACTGCGCCCGCGACTCGGTGAACCGGGACCGGTGGTGGCGCCGGGTGAAGGGCCACGTCCCGCAGCAGGCCGCGGCGTTCATCGATCTGGTCAACGCGAGCCCGCTCGGCGTACCGATGTTCCTGACCCCCGACAGCACGGCCGCGCGGGCGACCATCGGCGACGAACTCGACGCCCTGCTCGCCCTCCCCGAGGCCGAGGTCCACCGGGAGATGCAGGACTACGGCACCGGGCCGGACCTCCCCCGCGTCATCGCCGAGTTGCGGGACGGCGGCACCCGCCGGCTGCGCCGGATCACCGACGCCGCCTGGGCGCTGTTCCGCACCTGCCTCGCCCCGGACTGGCCCGACATCCAGCGCGCCCTGCGGGCGGACGTCGAACAGCGCTCACGCGCCGTCGCCGAGACCGGGCTCGGCCCGATGCTGGCGCGGCTCCACCCGGACCTGTCCTGGCACGACGAGGGCACCCTCCGGTACGCCAGTCCGGAGTGGCGGCTCGCGTACGACCTCGGCGGGCGCGGGCTGGAGTTGCGGCCCAACCTGTTCCTCTCCGGCCTCACCGCGCCCCTGGGCGCCCACCGGTCGCCGGCCCTGCTGTACCCCGGCCGCGACCACCCGGCCCGCCGCGCGGACGGGTTGGCCCGCCTCCTCGGTGCCGCCCGTACCCGGGCCCTCCGGGCGATCGCCCAGGGCGCCTGCACCACGGGCCAGTTGGCCGAGGACCTCGGCGTGTCCGCACCGACCGCCTCCGCCCACGCCACCGTGCTGCGCGACGCCGGGGTGATCACCACCGAGCGCCGGGGCCGCGAAGTCCGGCACAGCCTCACCGCCCTCGGCCGCGACCTCCTCCTCGGCTGAGTACCGGCCGTCGGTGCACGGCTCCGCGGCGGCCGGAGCCGGCACGGCGTTCAGAGCATCGCGGGGCCCAGGGTGTCGCACTTGAGGCTGCCGCTGGCCTTCGCCTCGGCAGCGTCCGGCGTCCTGGAGACCGGCAGGTCGGTGAAGGTCACAACGTCCCTGGTCCGGCCTGCCTTCTCGCCGACCTCGGCCTTTCCTCCCCAGGTGACCGTGGACGGGGCGAGGACCTTGTCCATGGCCACCGTCAGGATCATCTCCCCCTTGCCGTCGAAGACGGCCGTCAGCATGGCCTTCCCGTCGGGCCCGCCCGTCGCCATCAGCAGGAGGTTCCCGGACGGGGACTCCTTGCCGAGGCAGGCACCCCCCGTGAACTCGTACGTACCACCGCTGCTGCCGCTGATGACGACGGTGTTGGTCGGCCCCGCGCCGCCGGTGCTCGGGACTGTAGTGCTCGGGGCCGTGCCGTCCGGCGCGGCGGCCTTCGCGGACGGCTGCGTGGACGGCGCCGGGTCCGCGGGCCCGCAGGCCGCGAGCAGGAGCGCGGAGACGCCGGCGACCACCACGGGATGCACACGAGTCGTTCGAATCATGGTCAGAAGGTAACGCCCTCGGATGACGATGCGTCATCGGATGCCCAACAGGTCCGCTGCGGTCCGCAGTCAGCGGTACCGGGCACCGGGTCAGCGGCCGACTTCGCGCAGGCGGAAGTCCTCGACCGTCTCACGGCGGATGAGCAGCCGGGCGCGGCCGTCCTTGACGGCGGCCACGGCGGGCCGGCCGACCAGGTTGTAGCCGGAGGCCATCGACAGCTGGTAGGCGCCGGCCGCGGGGACGGCGAGCAGGTCGCCGGGGCGCAGGTCGGCGGGCAGGACGGCGTCGTGGACCAGGACGTCCCCCGCCTCGCAGTGGCGGCCGACGACGTCCACCCGGGCCGCGCCGGCGTCGGAGCGGCGGCCCACCAGCCGGACGCTGTACGGGGATCCGTACAGGGCCGGGCGCGGGTTGTCGCTCATGCCGCCGTCGACGGCGACGAAGGTGCGGCCGTCCGCCGTGTGCTTGACGGAGAGCACCCGGTAGACGGCCACCGCCGCCGGTCCGGCGATGGCGCGGCCCGGCTCGACGATCAGTCGGGGCACCTCCAGCCGGGCCTCGGCGCAGCGGACCGCAAGCCGGTCGGTGACCCGGACGGCGAACTCGGCGAGGTCGAACTCGGCGTCCCCCGGCAGGTACTTGATGCCGTGGCCGCCGCCGAGGTCCAGTTCGGCCAGTTCGACGCCGTGCCGGTCCCGCACCGCGGCGAGCAGCCGCACCAGGGCGTCGACGGCCTGGAGGAAGGGTTCGAGCTCGGTGATCTGCGAGCCCAGGTGGCAGTGCAGTCCGGCCAGTTCGAGTCCGGGCTGGTCGAGCACCCGGGCGATGGCGTCGGCCGCGTCGCCGCCCTCGATCGGGAAGCCGAACTTCTGGCCGCCGACGCCGGTGCGTACGGCCGCGTGGTGGCCGGCCGCGATCCCGGGGACGACCCGGACCAGCACCTTCTGCGGGGTGTCGGCGGCGACCAGCGCGGCCAGCCGGGCGATCTCCGCCGGGCCGTCGATGACGATCCGCCCGACCCGCAGCCGCCGGGCCAGCCGCAGTTCCTCCGGGGACTTGGCGTTGCCGTGCAGCAGGATGCGCTGGGCCGGGAAGCCGGCCGAGACGGCCAGCCACAGTTCGCCGGAGGAGCAGACGTCCAGGCCGAGGCCCTCCTCGGCGGCCCAGTCGGCCATGGCGCTGCACAGGAAGGCCTTGGCCGCGTACAGCACCTCGGCGTGCGGCAGTGCCCGCCGGTAGGCCCGGGCGCGGCTGCGCACCTCGCCCTCGTCCAGGACGTACAGCGGGGTGCCGAACCGTTCGGCCGCCTCCGCCAGTCCGACGCCGCCGACCAGGACCTCACCGCCCGGGCCGGGCCGCGCGGAGGCGGGCCACGGGCCGCCGAGGGTGTCGGCGGGGGCGGGGGTCGGAACGGGCGGGGCGATCAGCTGGGTCATGGCGGCTACTCCTACGGGTGGTGGGGAAGGGCGGCTCGGTCAGTCCTCGTAGTGCATGGCGAAGCGGCAGTGCGCCGGGCGGGTGCGCGCCTGGTCGACGGTGCTCGGCGCGGGTGAGGGCGGCTCGGGCCGGTCCTGGCGGTCGGCGGCGGGCACCAGGCGGATGGTGCGCCCCAGCGGCCGGTCGACGTCGATGAGGGCGGTGGCGGTGGTCACGGCGGGCTCCTGGGATCTGCGGCAGGGGCCGTCGTCCGGCGGCCCGCATCCAGTGGAGACCCTCCGGGCACCGTTCGCACCCGGCCTTGACGCACGGCCTACGCATCGGGGGCGTACCTTGACGACTTCCTGACATGCCCGGGATTCCAGTGTTCCGAACGACTGTTCGTGCAGGTCAGGGGCCGGGCGCCGGCAATGTCAGGGAAGCGTCAAGGATGGCCGTTTCCTCGCCAAGCCCGCGTCAAGGCCGGCATGGCCCGGCGGACTCCGATGGTGGGCTGTGGCCCGTCCCCGTCGCCCCGAGCACGCCGCCCCGCAGCTTCGGGGCGCCCCGGAAGGTCCCCCGAGACGATGCGCCGTTCGGCCCTCACCCCACCGGACACCACCCCCGGCACAGGCCCGGGCACCACGCCCGGCACCGGCCCCGGCCCCGGCCCCGGCCCGCAGAACTGGTTCCGCCGCCCGGAGCCCGCCGCGCCGGAGCCCCCGCACCCGCACCCGAGCCACCGCCCGTCGACCGCCAAGGGCCGACGGCAGCTGATCACCCGGCACCAGCTGGCCGAGGCACTGCCCGCCGCCGTACGCAAGCTCCACCCGCGCACGATGCTGCGCAACCCGGTGATGCTCGTGGTCGAGACCGGCTCGGCGCTCACCACCATCAGCGCCGTCGTCCACCCGAGCGTCTTCGCCTGGGCGATCTCCTTCTGGCTCTGGCTGACCGTGCTGTTCGCCAACCTCGCCGAGGCCGTGGCCGAGAGCCGGGGCAAGGCGCAGGCCGCCTACCTGCGCCGCGCCCAGGCGGCCACCACCGCCCGGCGGCTGCTGCACTGGCGGGTCGGCACCCGCGACCACCGACACGAGGTCGTCCCCGCCGAGGAGTTGACGCTGCACGACATCGTGCTGGTGCCGGCCGGGGAGGTGATCCCGCAGGACGGCGAGGTGGTCGAGGGCGTCGCGACGGTGGACGAGTCCGCCATCACCGGCGAGTCCGCGCCCGTCATCCGCGAGTCCGGCGGCGACCGCACGGCCGTCACCGGCGGGACGAAGGTGCTCTCCGACCACCTGGTCGTCCGGGTCACCTCGCGCCCCGGGCAGAGCTTCGTGGACCGGATGATCGCCCTGGTCGAGGGCGCGAACCGGCAGAAGACGCCGAACGAGATCGCCCTCAACATCCTGCTGGCCTCGCTCACCATCGTCTTCGTGCTGTCCGTGGTCTCGCTCCAGCCAATGGCCATCTACGCCCACGCCCCGCAGACCACCGTCGTCCTGGTGGCGCTGATGGTCGCGCTGATCCCGACCACCATCGGCGCCCTGCTGTCCGCGATCGGCATCGCCGGGATGGACCGGCTCGTCCAGCGCAACGTGATCGCCCTGTCCGGACGGGCCGTCGAGGCCGCGGGCGACGTGGACGTGCTGCTGCTCGACAAGACCGGCACCATCACCCACGGCAACCGCCGGGCCGTCGCCCTGCACCCGCTGCCCGGCGCGACCACCGAACAGCTCGCCGAGGCGGCCCAGTTGGCGTCCGTCGCGGACGAGACCCCGGAGGGCCGCTCCCTGGTCGAACTGACGAACCGCCAGTACTGGGTGCCGCCGCGGACCCCCGGTGAACTGGGCGAGCAGCGACCCGTCCCGTTCACCGCGCACAGCCGGATGAGCGGCGTCGACCTCAGCTGGCCGGACGGCACCGGCTGCCTGATCCGCAAGGGCGCGGCCGCGGCCGTCGCCCGCTGGGTGGTGGACTCCGGCGGACGGATGCCGATGGAGGCGAAGCCCCTGGTCGACCGGATCGCCGCGGCCGGCGGCACCCCGCTGCTGGTCGCCGTGCACGACCGGCACGGCGCCCGGGCGCTCGGTGTGGTCGAGCTCAAGGACGTGATCAAGGAGGGCATCGCCGAACGCTTCGCCGAACTGCGCCGGATGGGCATCCGCACCGTCATGGTCACCGGCGACAACCCGCTGACCGCCCGGGCGATCGCCGAGGAGGCCGGGGTGGACGACTTCCTCGCCGAGGCCACCCCCGAGGACAAGCTCGCCCACCTCCGGCGCGAACAGGCCGCCGGGAACATGGTCGCGATGACCGGCGACGGCACCAACGACGCCCCCGCCCTCGCCCAGGCCGACGTCGGCGTCGCGATGAACTCCGGCACCCCGGCCGCCAAGGAGGCCGGCAACATGGTCGACCTCGACTCCAACCCGGCGAAGCTCATCGACATCGTCCGGGTCGGCAAGCAACTCCTCATCACCCGGGGCGCGTTGACCACCTTCTCGATCACCAACGACGTGGCCAAGTTCTTCGCGATCATCCCCGCGATGTTCGCCCACGCCTACCCCGGGCTGCACCACCTCAACATCATGGGCCTGCACAGCCCGCAGTCCGCGATCGCCTCCGCGATCATCTTCAACGCACTGATCATCGTCGCCCTGATCCCGCTCGCCCTGCGCGGCGTGCGCTACCAGCCCGCCTCCGCGACCGACCTGCTCCGGCGCAACCTGCGGGTGTACGGGCTGGGCGGGCTGGTGCTGCCGTTCCTCGGCATCAAGGCGATCGACCTGCTGATCGAGTTCGTCCCGGGCCTGGGCTGAGCCCCGCGGCCGCCAGGAGGCCGCCTGTCAGGAGGCCGTCAAGATGCGTGCGACCGGCGTCATGACGGTGTCAGCGCCGGTACGGAGGGCACGGTTCCGGGGTTCACTGGAGGTATCCGAAGCAAGGAGCACCTCACCGGCAGAACCCGACCGGAGTGCGCGACCGGAGAGACGGAGACGAACGGCCATGACCGGGACCACGACCGACACCACGACCGGCACCACCCGAGTGATCGTCGGCCTGAGCGGGTCGCTGAACAGTCTGGCCGCCCTCTACCACGCCGTCGGCGAGGCGGCCCGGCAGGAGGCCGTGCTGGTGCCGGTCGCCGCCTGGACGGTCGGCGACCGGGACGGGCTGCGACCGCTGTCCGAACTGGAGCACGCCGCCCGCCGCCGACTGGACGTCGCCTTCGAACAGGCCTACGGCGGCTACCCGTCCGGCCTGGTGATCCACCCGGTGGTGGTGAACGCCGAACCGGGGCCCGCCCTGGCCGCCGCCGTCACCGGACCGGACGACCTGCTCGTCCTCGGCGCCGCCACCCGGCGCCGCTTCGACCTGCTGCGCGGCACCTCCGTCGCCCGGTACTGCCGGCACCGGGCGGGCTGCCGGGTGATCGAGGTCTCGCCGTCGGCGCTGCTGACCCGGCTGGAGCTGACCGCCCGCACCGGGGCACCGCTGCCGCTGCTGGCACGGTAGCGGCAGCAGCAGCGGGCCCGGCCGGGGCCGAAGACCCCGGCCGGGCCCCCGTCACTCGGCGTCGTGGCTCCCCCGCCGCTCGGCCAGGGCCTGCCAGACCTGGTCGCGCAGGAACGGCGGGTCGGTGAAGCGGATGCCGGTGGCGTCGCGCAGCGCGTTGGCGAAGGCCGGGGCCACGGGGTTGAACGGGCTCTCGCTCATCGACTTGGCGCCGAGCGGGCCGATCGCGTCCGAGGTGGTGCTGAAGTGCACCTCGGTGCGCGGCACGTCGGCGTACGCCGGGAGCCGGTAGCGGCGGAAGGCCGCGGTGGTGACCTCGCCGTGCTCGTCCAGCAGCACCCGTTCGAACAGGGTCGCGCCGAGCGCCTGGGCGACCCCGCCCTCGACCTGGCCGCGGCACTGCATCGGGTTCATCACCCGCCCGGCGTCGGCCCCGTGCACGCTGCGCAGGATCCGGATCTCCCCGGTGTCCGGGTCGACGGCGATCCGGAACCACTGCGAGTTGAAGGCGATCGAGCGCGGCGAGCCGCCGAAGTGGCCGTCGGCGGCGAGCTCGACGCCCTTGCCGCGGGCGGCCTCGAAGACCTCCTTGAGGGTGATCGTCCGCCCGTCGCACTCGACCGCGTCGGCACCGAGCCGCAGCAGGCTGCGCGGGGTGCGGGCGTACTCGGCGGTGAAGGTCAGGAGGAGCTCGGCGAGCGCGTTGGCGGCCTTCATCACCGCCTTGCCCGCGACGACCGTACCGGCCGAGCCGAAGGCGCCGGTGTCGTGCCGGACGACGTCGGTGTCGGACTGCCGCACGGTGATCCGGTCCACGGTGGTGCCCAGGGCCCCGGCGGCGATCTGCCGGTGGACGGTGGTGGTGCCGTTGCCGAACTCGGCGGTGCCCACCGCGATGTCGTACCCGCCGTCCTCCAGCAGCCGCACGGTGGCGTCGGCGATGTGCCCGCCGGGCGGGCCGCAGGCGATGGCCGCCATCGCGAAGCCCTGCCCCACCAGCCAGCCCTCGGGGGCGAGTTCGGCGCTGGTGTCGTTCGCGAGGGCCTCCCGGACGACGCCGAGGCACTGGTCGAGGCCGTAGCTGGCGATGTGGAGGTCCTCCTCCTCGCCGAGCGGGCCCTCCATGTGCTCGCCCGGGCCGATGATGTTCTTCTCCCGCAGGACGAGCGGGTCGACGCCGAGCCGCCGGGCGAGCTCGTCCATCGCGGACTCCACGGCGAAGGTGACCTGCCCGAGGCCGTAGCCGCGGAAGGCCCCGGCCGGCACGCCGTTGGTGTAGACGGAGTACGCCTCCACCTTCTTGTTCGGCGCCCGGTAGACGCCCATCGACTCACCGACGCTGTGGAACATCACCGCCGGCCCGTGGTTGCCGTACGCGCCGGTGTTGGACACCACCCGGAAGCGGATCGCCGTCAGGGTGCCGTCCCGCTTGGCGCCGAGCTTGACGGTGACCAGGAAGGGGTGCCGGGTGGTGGCGCCGTGGAACTGCTCGGCGCGGGTGAACTCCAGCTTCACCGGCCGGTGCAGCCGCATCGCCGCGAGCACCGCGATGTCCTCGGTGAGCATCTCCTGCTTGCCGCCGAAGCCCCCGCCGACCCGGCCGGCCACCACCCGGACCTTCTCCGTCGGCAGGTCGAACAGGGCGCACAGGGCGCGCCGGGTGAGGAAGGGCACCTGGGTGGAGGAACGGACCACGATCCGCTCCTCCCCCGTCTCCCCGGCCTCCCCGGCCTCCCCGACCGGCTCGAAGGTCACGACGCAGCCGTGGGTCTCCAGGCTGGCGTGCTGGACCCGCTGGGTCCGGAAGGTCTCCTCGTACACCGCGTCCGCCTCGGCGAACCCCTGCTCCACACTGCCGAGTTCACCGTGCGCCTCGCCGCAGACGTTGTTCTCCGGGCGGGCGATCCGGGACTCCGGCCCCTTGGGGTGCAGCACCGGCGCGCCGGGCGCCATCGCCTCCTCCGGGTCGAGCACGTACGGGAGTTGCCGGTACTCGACGACGATCCGGCGGCAGCCCTCCTCGGCGGCCGCCTCGCTGTCCGCGACCACGGCGGCGACCCGCTGGCCGACGAAGCGCACCACGTCGTCCAGCAGCCGGGTGTCGTCCGGGTCCTCGGTGGGATGCTCGTGCCGGGCCGAGGAGTAGAGCCGCTCGGGCGCGTCGTGGTGGGTGAGGACGAGGTGCACGCCGGGGACGCGCAGGGCGGCCGCCGTGTCGATGGAGAGGATCCGGGCGTGCGGGTGCGGCGAGCGCAGCAGCTTCATGTGCAGCAGGCCGGGCACGTCGACGTCGAAGGTGTAGCGGGCGGTGCCGGTGACCACCTGCGGCCCGGCCGGGGCGCCGAGGTTGCGGCCGACGGCGTGGCCGGGGTCGGGCTCCTCGGTGTGGCGGACGCCGTTGATCGCGTCCTCGATCGCCCGGTAGCCCGTGCAGCGGCACAGGTTGCCCTTCAACGAGCGCGGCAGGTCGGTGAGTTGTTCCTCGTCCAGGGCGCTGGTGGTCATCAGGAAGCCGGCCGTGCAGAAGCCGCACTGGAAGCCCTGGGCGTCCAGGAAGCGCTGCTGCACCGGGTGCAGCTCGCCGTCCGGGCCGGCCAGGCCCTCCACGGTGGTGACGGACCGGTCGGCGGCCCGGGCCGCCGGGTAGAGGCAGCTGTGCACGGGGTTGCCGTCGACCTGCACGGTGCAGGCGCCGCAGTCGCCCGCGTCGCAGCCCTTCTTCACCCCGAACCAGCCGCGCTCGCGCAGGTAGGTGCGCAGGCACTGGCCGGGGCGCGGCTCGGCCCCGGTGGGGCGGCCGTTGACGTGCATCGCGAAGCTCATCGCGCTGCCTCCTCGGTGGGGGTGTGAGGGCTCAGCTCCCGGCGGATCTGCTCGGCGAAGCGGAAGGTCAGGTGCCGGCGCCAGGCGGGCAGCCCGTGGATGTCGTCGAAGTAGTCCTCCGGCCCGATGCCGTCCCGGATCGCCTCCTCGACGGCCGCCGCGTTGGGGGCGGACGGGAACCAGAAGCGGAACGGGCGGACGGTGGAGGCGGTGACGGTGAGGGTCAGCGAGCCGTCCACCGGGTCCAGGGCGCCGACCAGCAGCGCGGCGGAGCGGCCCAGCCCGTACAGCGAGGCCTGGCGGAAGGCCGTGCGGCTCGCCAGCGCGCGGGCCGGCAGGGTGATGGAGCGCAGCAGTTCGCCGGGCCGCAGGTCCTTGCGGCCGGCGCCGGTGACGAACTCCGCCACCGGGACCTTCCGGTACTCGCCGGAGGGGGCGCGCAGCAGGCAGACGCCGTCCAGCGCGGCGGTGAGCGAGATCATCGGGCCGGCGGGCAGGCCGTTGCAGAGGTTGCCGCCGACGGTGGCCATGTTCCAGATCTTCCAGGAGGCCAGGAAGGCCCGGCAGCACTGCTCGACCAGCGGCGCGGCCGTCCAGTCGGCCTCCTGGCGGCCGTACCGGGAGAGCTGGGCGACGGTGCAGGTCGCGGCGATCTCCAGGCCGCCGTCCGGGGTCCGGGTGAGCGGCCGCCAGCCCATCCGGCCGAGGTCGATCAGGCGGCGGATGTGCGGCTGCGGCTCGGAGAACAGGTAGGTCCCGCCGCCGAGCCAGGCGTCGCCGGACCGCCAGGGGCCGCCGAGGCGGGCGTCCCGCAGTTCGGCCACCGTGTTCAGATCCATGTCGCCCCTCCGTCCCCGGCCTGTTCCGTTCGTTCGGTAGGGCGATTGAAGCGGTCGGCGGGCGGGCGTCACGAGTGGTCCCGGGCACCATTCGGACCGGTCCGCCGCTGGTCGATCCTCCAGGCCGGGCGCGGCCCGTCCGGCCGGGGCCCGGAGGGGAGTCGGCCGCTCCGCATGCCAACTTCGACAAGCCTGTCGAAGTTGGCATGGCCGGGCTATGCTGTCGGCAGGTCCGAAGGTGGACTCCTGTACCCGTCGACGTCCGCACCGCCCCGGTGCGCCCGACCGGAAGGAGGCGAGACACACGGACCGCACCCCGACGGGCCCCCACCCGCGCGGCACCCGCGCCCGGGCCCACTCCCAGTCCCGTACCCGCGGGTCCGCTCCCGGCAGAACTCCCTTCCGAGGATGAGACGCTGACGCACCGTCAACTTCGTGCGCGACCCTTCACCACCTCGCCGTCCGGGCGTACCTCGGACCGCCCGCCGCCGTTGTACGGAAGGTGATCCGCCGCGCCCGCCCCCGCCCTCCGCACCCCCCGCCGAGGAAGAGGTACCCCATGACGACGTCCAGGCTCCTCCCGCACCCCCGCGAGGCGGCCGTCCTGGCCGCCGTCCTCGGGCTGCTCGTCCTGGAGGAGATCGCCCTCGGCCTCGCCGAGGAGGAGGACCGCCCCGTCATCGGCGCCGTCCTGATCGGCGCCTCCTGTTCCGGCCTGCTGGTCGTCGGCGCGGTCCTGTTCAGCCGCTGGCTCGAAGCCCGCCGCCCGCTCCCGCTCCCCCCGCCCGGCCCGAACGGGCGCGAGTACAGCGCCTGGGCGCTCGAAGGCTTCCCGATGGAGGCCGTACGCCCCCTGCTGCTCGCCGAACACGCCCCGCAGCTCGGCCAGTTGTACTCCGCCTGGATGCTCGCCCGGGCCGGCCGCACCGCCCCCTGGATCGCCCGCCGGCTGGGACTGCCGGTCGAGGCCGTCCAGTTGCTGGTCGACGCCGCCCGCAGCCACACCGCTTCGCCGCCGCTGCCGGGGGCGTGAGGGCCGGCGGCAGCGGCGGCGGGTGCCTGAAACAGCGAACGAAGCCCCGGCACCGCAACACGCGGTACCGGGGCGGACGTTCGGGTGCGGGATCAGTTCGGGTGCCGGATCAGCTCTCCCGGCCCGAGGCGTCGTCGATCAGGAACGCGGTGGTCGGGCTCGTCCCGGACTCGTGGGAGACCAGCTTGAGGCCGATGGTGGTCCCCCAGCCGACCTGGCCGATCACCGAGGAGAGGTCCACCGACTGGTACTGGTAGCCGTTGGTCGGGTTCCGGCTGCTCCAGGTCTTCACCGTGCCGAGCGGCTGGCCGGTGTACTGGTCGACCGCCACCAGCGACAGGGTGTCGGGCGCCGTGGCGGAGGTGTTGCTCGTCTCCACGTCCAGCCAGAAGGAGAAGCTCGCCTGCCCGTAGCCCGGGTAGGTGTTCAGGTAGGTGGTGATCGAGTCGTCCGTCCCGGTGTTCTGGCCCAGCCAGGCGTACCAGGAGCCGGAGTGCGGCGCGTGCAGGCTGGACGGGGTGACGATGTTGTACCCCGACGGGCTCCAGGCGTCCGTCATCACGGTGTGGTCGACGTCCGCCGAGCCGTTCTCGAACCCGGCGTCGGTGAGCTGCTCGATCGATCCGCAGCCGGACCCGCCGGCGGCGCTGACGTTCTCCCAGAACCCGGTGGACGCCGCCTTGCCCGCCGCGTCCGTCGCCGTCACGTTGATCCGCTGGTAGCCGCTGGTCGCGGCGGCGGTGCCGGAGATCACCCCGCTGTGCGGGTCGATGGCCAGCCCCTGGGGGAGCCCGGTGGCGCTGTAGGTGAGGGCCGAGCCGGTGCCGGAGACGCCCACCGCCGGGATGGACAGCGGGTGGCCGGCCGGGTCCGTACGGTCGCACATGGTGCTCACCGAGACCGGCGGGGAGGCCACGATCGGGTCCGAGGCCGCGCACAGGTGGTCGGCGTTGGACCACAGCGTCTGCAGCGGGAAGCTGCCCGTCGCCAGGTCCTCGAAGAACAGCCCGCCGTTGGCGCCCTTCGGGATCCAGGCGCACTTGTCACCGATCTCCTGACCGGTGGCGTCCGTCCAGCCGCCCGGGGTGTTCGGGTCGCTCACCGTCTCCGCGTACTCGTGGCCGCCGATGATCCCGTAGCCGTCCAGCCGCCCCCGCGGGGTGTTCTCGCCGAACCAGTTGGTGCCGCAGCCGGCCACGTCCGTCAGGTACGGCATGTTGGTGTAGGCGAGCTGGCCGTACGGGGAGCGCTGGAAGTCGTGCCAGGCGCAGTAGCCCAGCTCCTTCCACTTGTCCGGGTCGGTGCCCTGCGGCGAGTCGATGACGTACTGCACGTTGCGGTTCTGCGCCTCGGTCAGGTTGCCGAAGTGCTTGGCCGCGGCCAGCGCCTCCGCCCCGAGCTGCGGCTCGGTCGCCGCCTGCGGCGCGGGCGCGGCGTTGTCCACCCAGACGCCCGCCAGCACGCTGCCCTGCTGCGGGTACGGGATGTGGGCGGAGCCGGCCGGGCACTGCACGGAGCCCGCGGCGACGCCCTCGCAGTACTGGGTCAGCACGGCGCTCCAGCCGTCGCCCTGGCTGCCCAGGCCCTTGAAGAAGTCCTGCTGGTACGGCGCGGCCTGGTCCGGGTCGCCGGTCGCCACGGTGTCACCGGCCGCGTTCGTCGACGGGGTGCCCCACTGGGAACCCCACAGGACCAGGTACACCTTGGGCGCGCCGATCACCACACCGGTCGACTCCTGGCCGCCCTTGTAGGTGACCTGGAGGTCGTACTCGTTGGCGACGTTGCCGTCGCCGTCCTTGCCGCCGGTGCCCGGGTCGGCGCCGTCCACCAGCTGCGGCGCCTTGGTCGTGGTGCCCACCGGGCCGGCCTTCGCGGCCCCGACCCGGCGCGGGCCGGACTTCTTCGGGGCGGCGGCCTGCTCCGCCTTCGGGGTGCCGGGCCGGGCCTCGACGGTGGCGGCCCGCGGCGCGTGGGAGTCGGCCATCGCGGACAGCGGACTGCTGAGCGCGGCACCGGCCAGGGCGGCGGCGAGTGCCACCAGGGCGGTCCGCGGGGCGCGCACCGGGCGGCGGGCGCCACTGGGCGTGCGGGATCGGAATCTGAACACGGGTCGGGTTCCGTCTCTCGTGACGTGGGGGGAGGGCGGGACGCACACGCGGTCCGGGCGGACGGGGAAGGGGCCTCACTCAGGGCCGAGCGCTGTGCAATGCGCCATATGATATTTCACTGATGGTCGCGCACAAGGCCTCCCACCCGGCGCCCGACAGCGGCACCCCCGGGGCCCGACGCGCCCGCACCGCACCCCACCAGGGCCGATCACCCCGCCACGGCGGCGCGGACAACTCCCCCGGCGGGCCCGGATTTTAACTCCCCCTTACCAGGCCCCACCAGGGCCTTGGCATTCCTCAGACCGGACGCCCCGCGTGCGCCTGGGTCACCAGGAACGGCACCAACCCACGCTCCGTCAGCGCCGCCCGCCACGCGTCCCGCGCCACCACCAGCTCCCCGGCCCCGCCCACGGCCTCCCCGCTCCCCGCCGACCGCGACGCCGCCCCCAACAACCCCAGACCGCCCACCAGCAGACACACCGCCCCGATCCCCCCGGCCACCCAGCCGGCCCCCACCAGCGCCCGCCCCAACGCCTCGGCGTCGTCCGACAGCCCCAGCACGTAGCCGAGCACCAGCAACACCCCGGCGGCGACGACGGCGATGATCGGCACGATCACCCCCAGCACCCCCCACCACCCGGAAGCCCGCCCCCGCCCCGGCACGTCCACCGGCAGCCGCGCCACGGCGTCGGCATCCGCCCGCAACGCCGCGTACCGCTCGTACTCCGGCGCGGCGGCGGCCAGCACGTACTCCGCGTTCTCCCGCGCCACCCGCCGCAACCGGTCCACCTCACCCCCCACCCCCTGCAACGCCGCCCGCACCTGAGGCGCCGCCAACGCCCTGCCCAACTCCGTCTCGAAGTCGGCCCGATCCTGCTGCGGCAGCCGAAGCGGCCTGTCCATGCCGTGCCCCTCTCACGTAGTTCTACAGAACTGTAGAACACGGGGGCGCGCAGCAGCAGTCCTGTTCAGGGCCGGATTCGGCCGCTACGACGACTCGGCCATCGGCCGCCGGGCCCGGCGCCCTGACACGGCGCCAGGCCCGGGGGCCACCGCGAACGGTGATTCCGTGCTCAGCCGACGGCGAGCTTCACCTGGCGGGAGTCGGCGGCAGCGGACGGGGTGGTGCCGATGTTGGAGACGGTGGCGATGGCGACGGCGTCCGCGCCGGGGATCCAGTTGACGGTCTTGGACTGGACGAGCAGCTGCCGCTGCTGGACGGTGCCGTCGCAGACGATGTCGGTGTCCGGGGTCCGGCTGGAGCCGAAGGCCTTGGAGGAGGAGTCCTCCGGGTCCTGCTGTTCGACCGAGACGGTGAGCGAGCGGGCCCCGTCGGCGACCGAGCACAGGTAGCTGACGTTCACCCGGGCCTTGCTGGGGATCTTCGGGTCGATCACGACGTCACCGAGGGTGACGGCGATGGCGGGCGCATCGTCGGCCGGGGCCGCCGTCGGGGCGGCGGCCTGGGCCGGGGCGGCAAGGCCGGTGAGGGCCGAGGTCAGTACCGTCAGGACGATCCACCGCTGCACTGCAACCTCCGAGGATGTGGGGCGTGGTGCGGCCGACGCTAACCGCCGCTCCGCCCGCCCGCGCGCCGGGTCGTCCGATCGTCGTACGAACGACCTCGTGACGACCCGGCAGCAGCACGGCGTCACCGTCGCGGCCGCAGCCACACCGCCCAGGTCAGCGCCGAGCACAGCAGGTACGCCACCAGGAACCCGAGGTACGCGGCGTCCCCGTTGTGGCTCGCCAGGAAGGACTGCCGGAAGGCCAGGTTCACCAGCACCCCGCCGAAGGCCCCCACCGCGCCCGCCAGGCCGATCAGCGCCGCCGTCCGCCGCCGGGAGTCGGCCTCGGCGGCGGCCGGGTCGGCGCCGGCCGCGACCGCCGTCCGGGCGAGGCCCTGGTAGTGCGCCGGGATCATCTTGTAGGTGGACCCGTTGCCGATCCCGCTGAGCACGAAGAGCGCGATGAACCCGCCGAGGAAGAGCGGCAGCGAGCCGGCCCGGGAGGCGAGCAGCACGACCGCCGTGCCGGCGCCCATGGCGGCGAAGGTCGCCAGCGTGACCCTGGCCCCGCCGTACCGGTCGGCGAGGCGTCCGCCGACGGGCCGCAGCAGGGAGCCGAGCAGCGGTCCGAGGAAGGTGAGGGCGGCGGCCTTGACCGGGGTGTCGAAGCGGTCGTGGAACTGGACCTGGAGCACCTGCCCGAAGGCGAAGCCGAAGCCGATGAAGGAGCCGAATGTGCCGATGTAGAGGGTGGAGACCGCCCAGCCGTAGGGGTCGCGGGCGACCTCCCGCAGCGCCCGCCCTTCTCCCCTGGGCGCCTTCGGCAGGTTGTCCATCCGCCACTGGGCCCCGGCCGCCGCGAGCACGATCAGCGGCAGGTAGAGCAGCGGCAGCAGCCGGGGGTGGGCGGCGCCGGCGGTGGCCAGCACGAGCAGCCCGAGCAACTGGACGGCGGGGACGCCGAGGTTGCCGCCGCCCGCGTTGATCCCGAGGGCCCAGCCCTTGAGCCGGTGCGGGTAGAAGGCGTTGATGTTGGCCATCGAGGAGGCGAAGTTGCCGCCGCCGACGCCGGCCACGCAGGCGACGGCGAGCAGGGTGCCGTAGGAGACGCCGGGTTCCAGCACCAGGGCGGCGAGGGCCGTCGGCACCAGCAGCAGCAGGGCGCTGACCACCGTCCAGGTGCGGCCGCCGAAGCGGGCGACGGCGAAGGTGTACGGCAGCCGGAGCAGGGCGCCGAGTGCGGTGGGCAGCGCGGTGAGGGTGAACTTGCCCGCGGTGTCGATGTGGTACTCGGGCCCGAGGAAGAGCACCAGCACGGACCACAGGCTCCACACCGAGAAGCCGATGTGCTCGGAGAGGACGGAGAAGACCAGGTTGCGCCGGGCGATCCGGGCGCCGCCGCGGGCCCACATCTCCTCGTCCTCCGGGTCCCAACCGGCCAGCGGGGCGGGGGTTCTGGACTCCACGACGGTGGTCATGCCGCGGCCTCCACGGGGAGCACCCGGACCGGCCAGCGGCGCAGCACCGCGGGTGCGCCGTCGGGCGCGGTGTCCTCGTCCAGGCAGCGGCCGTCGGTGAGGTCGTACACCTGCTTGTACATCGGCGAGGTGAGGGTGGGCCGGTCGCCGCGGCTGCCGAGCAGGCCGCGGGAGAGGACGGGGGCGCCGCTGAACGGGTCGAGGTTGTCGACGGCGTACAACTCGCCGCCGCGGCTGCGGAACAGGGCGACCTGCTGGGCGACCTGCCCGGCCTCGGGGAGCAGCACGGCGACGCCGCGGCCGGGTTGGAGGTCGGCGAGGGCGCAGACGGTCTGCCAGTGGTTGCCGTCGTGGATCTGTACGGTCACGGGGTGAGCACCTCCAGTCGGGCCCCGGCGACGAGCACCGGGGAGTTGAGGGTGCGGCCGGCCTCGCCGGGGCGGGCGGGGCGGATCTGGCCGCGTTCGGGAACGAAGGTAACGGCGGGGTCGGGGGTGCCGGGAGCATTGACAAAGGAGGAGAACCGCCGCAGCCGCTCGGGGTCGGCCAGGGTTTCGGCCCATTCGTCCCGATAGCCGCTGATGTGACACATCGTCAGTTCGTCGAGCTCGGCGGCGATGCCGAGCGAGTCGTCCAGGACGACGGCCCGCAGGTGGTCGAGTCCGCCCTCCAGGCGCTCCAGCCAGACCGAGGTGCGTTCCAGGCGGTCGGCGGTGCGGATGTAGAACATCAGGAAGCGGTCGATGGTGCGGATGAGGGTCTCGCGGTCGAGGTCGGCGGCGAGCAGGTCGGCGTGCCGGGGGGTGGTGCCGCCGTTGCCGCCGACGTAGAGGTTCCAGCCGGCCGAGGTGGCGATGACGCCGAAGTCCTTGCTCTGCGCCTCCGCGCACTCGCGGGCGCAGCCGGAGACGGCGGCCTTGAGCTTGTGCGGGGAGCGCAACCCCCGGTAGCGGAGCTCCAGTTCGATGGCGAGGGTGGTGGAGTCCTGGACGCCGAAGCGGCACCAGGTCTCGCCGACGCAGGACTTCACGGTGCGCAGCGACTTGCCGTAGGCGTGCCCGGACTCGAAGCCCGCGTCGACCAGCTTGCGCCAGATGACGGGGAGTCCGTCGACGGTGGCGCCGAACATGTCGATCCGCTGGCCGCCGGTGATCTTGGTGTAGAGGCCGTGGTCGCGGGCGATCTCGCCGATCGCGATCAGGCCCTCGGGGGTGATCTCGCCGCCGGGCACCCGGGGGACCACCGAGTAGGAGCCGTTGCGCTGGAGGTTGGCGAGGAAGTGGTCGTTGGAGTCCTGGAGGGCGCCCTGTTCGCCGTCCAGGATGTGGCCGTTGCCGAGGCTGGCCAGGATGGAGGCCACGGTCGGCTTGCAGACGTCGCAGCCCTCGCCGCCGCTGCCGTACCCGGCGAGCAGGTCGGAGAAGCCGGTCAGTCCGGTGACCCGGACGATCTCGTACAACTCGGCACGGCTGTGGGCGAAGTGCTCGCACAGGCCCTGGACGGTGGCGACCCCGGCGGCGGCCAGTTCCTCGGTGACGACGGTGCCGAGCTGCTTGAGGCAGCTGCCGCAGCCGGTCCCGGCCCGGGTGCACTTCTTGACGGCGGCGACGCCGTCGGCGCCCTGGTCGCGGACGGCGGCCCGGACGGCGCCCTGGGTGACGTTGTGGCAGGAGCAGAGCACCGCGTCGTCGGGCAGGGCGAGCGGTCCGGCGGGGGCGGACCCGGCGGGCAGCACCAGCTGTTCGGGGGCGACGGTGAGCGGCTTCCCGGCGACGGCGAGCGGGCGCAGCGCGCCGTAGCCCTCGGTGTCGCCGACCAGGACGCCGCCGCCCCCACCCCGCAGCAGGCCGTCGCCGCCCTCCTCGCCGCCGGACACCCCGACGTCGCGCTGGCCGGCTACCTCCTCTCCCCCGGCTTCTTCGCCCGCCGCGCGGCCACCACGGCGGCCACCTGGACCACCGCCCCGTTGGGCGCCCACCCGGCCGTCGCCCGCCTCGTCCTGCACCGCTACGACCAGGCCCTGGCGGCCACCGCCCTGCCCACGGCCGCCTGACCGGCCCCGCGGGCCCCGGCTCCGGGCGTTCGGAGCGGCGGTGCACCGCCCTGCCGGATGCCCGGAGCAGGCCTCCGCTACCGTCGACCGGAAGCCCTGCGGAGGCGGGGGCGGGCGGGAGCGGGCGAGAGGCACGGGTGGGGGCAGGGTGGATCCGAACAGTGGACCGGTCGTGGGTGTGGGGCTCACCCCGACGGAGACGTCCGCACTCCTGCTGGACAAGATCCGCCGGGGGCACGACTACGCCCGCCGGAGGAAGGAACGGTTCCGTCGGCGCGCTTCCGCGGTGAAGCTCCTGACGCTGGCGCTGTCCGCCGCCTCCACCATCCTGCTGGGCCTGCACCGGTGGACGGACCTGGCGTTCGCGCTGGTGGCCCTGGTGACGGCGCTGGCGGCCGCCGAGCCGTTCTTCAACTGGCGCTCCCGGTGGGTGCTGATGGAGGAGGCGCAGTACCGCTTCCGGCGGCTCTCCGACGACCTGGAGTACCTGCTGGCGTCGACGACGGCCGACGGCCCGACCCGGCACCAGCTCGACGGCGTCTTCGGCAGGTACCAGGCGGTCTGGGACGACCTGAGCCGCACCTGGCTGGAACGGCGGCGCGAACCCGCGCCGCCGTCGACCGCCTGATCGATCACCGGGCCGACCGTCCGGCCGACCCCCGCCGGGTGCCCGGCTCCGGTGGTCAGCCCGTGACGCTGGCGGCGCCGGTCTCCAGGTGGCCGGTGGCGCGGCGGCTCCAGGCGGGGTCGCTGCCGACGGTCACGGTGAAGTCGTACCAGCCCTGCGCGATGGTGACGGCGTTGAAGTAGTCCCTGACCGTGGCCCCCGGGGCGACCTGGTAGGTCCAGCTGCCGGTCCGGTAGTTGGTGGCCGTGACGGTGAAGGTCACCGTACTGGTGCCGGTGTTGGTCATGGCGAACCAGAGCGCCGGCCGGCCGGTGTCCGGCGCCGGCGCGTACGAGGTGGTGGCCTCGGCGGTGCGGCCCGCGGTGGTCGCGTTTCCGGCGAACCGGCGCAGGGTGCGGTTGGGGCCGAGCACGGTGAGGTCGTACTGCCCGTTGCCGGAGCCGGCGCCGATGTCGAAGGAGTCGCGGGCGCTGCCGTCGGTGCCGCTGCCGGCGTCGTACGGGGCGACGGTGTACTGCCGGGGGCCTTCGGTGCGGTAGGCGTTGGCGTGGATCGAGTAGTGCGCCCAGGCGGTGGCCTGCGGGCCCTGGTTGGCCAGGTCGATCCAGAGCAGGGTCCGGCCGTCGGCCGTGGACTCGATCCGGTCCACCCAGGCGTTGGGCTGGTAGGGCAGCGCGCGGGCGGGCTTGGTGCCGGGCTCCTGGACGGGCATGGAGTTGGTGCCGGGGCTCGGGTTGATCTGGAGGTTCGCGGTGGCCTGGCTGATGGTGGCGCTGGTGTCGGGCAGCGCGGGCACCCCGTGGACGGGGTTGGCGAAGTCGAAGGCACCGGTGAGGTCGCCGCAGACCTGGCGGCGCCAGGTGCTGATGTTGGGGCAGACGGCGGGGGTGCCCAGCGCGGCGGTCCAGGTCTCCAGGAAGCGGATGACGCTGGTGTGGTCGTAGACCCGGGAGTCGACCCAGCCGCCGCGGGTCCACGGCGAGACCACGATCATCGGGACGCGGAAGCCGAGGCCGATGCCCGCACCCTTGCAGAACTCGCCGGCGGTGCCGGCCGGGGCCGCGGGCGGGGGCACGTGGTCGAAGAAGCCGTCGTTCTCGTCGTAGTTGAGGAACAGGGCGGTGGAGTCGAAGACCTCCGGGGAGGCCGCCAGGGCCTGCAGCACCAGGTTGACGAAGTGCGCGCCGTTCTCCGGCGGGCCGTCCGGGTGCTCGGAGAACAGCTGGTCGGCCACCACCCAGGAGACCTGGGGCAGGGTGCCGGCGAGCGCGTCGGCCCTGATCGCGGCGGCGATGTCGTCCGGGGTCGAGCCGGTGCGGGCGGGCACCGAGCCCATGCCGCGCTGGGCGAGCGGGCTCGAACTCGGCGCGCCGGTGAACTGGTTGAAGTAGGCGAGGCCGTTGTCGCCGAAGTTGTCGTTGGCGTTCTGGTAGACCTTCCAGCTGACGCCCGCGTCCTGGAGGGCCTCGGCGTAGGTCTGCCAGCGCAGGCCCGACTCGGAGCCGCCGTCGTAGGCCGGTCCGCCCGCGGTGGCGGCCGGGTCGATCGTGCCGGACCACAGGTAGGTGCGGTTGGGGCCGGTGGCCGAGAGGATGGAGCAGTGGTAGGCGTCGCAGACGGTGTAGGCGTCGGCCAGCGCGTAGTGGAACGGTATGTCCTCGCGGGCCATGAAGCCCATGGTTCTGTCCGAGCCCTTGGCGGCGATCCAGGAGTCCATCCTCCCGTTGTTCCAGGCCTGGTGCTGGGTGGACCAGGAGTGGTCGAGCGAGCCGTCGCACTGCGCGAGCTGCTCGGGGCTGACGCCCCACCACCAGGTGTTCGTCTTGCTGAGCTGCCAGGGGTACTGCCGCCCGCTGCCGTTCGGCTGGTTGAACACGCTGGTGCCGCCCGCGATCTGCAGGGCGGTGCGGTCGCCGAAACCGCGCACGCCCTTCAGGGTGCCGAAGTAGTGGTCGAAGCTGCGGTTCTCCTGCATGAGCACCACGACGTGCTTGACGTCCCGGATCGTCCCCGTGCTGCCGGTGCTGCCGGTCGTGGCGGCCTGCGCGCCCGGCGCCGCGCCGGGCAGGGCCGTGTCCAGCCCGATGGCGGCGCCGAGGGCGGCGGCCGAGCCGAGGAAGGTACGGCGGGTGACGGGTGACACGGGTGGCCTCCGAGAAGTCTGGACAACTCCGACGTCGGCGACTGTCGGGCAGCCAGATGGCTACCGACCGGTAGCCGGGTGGCGGAGAAGTTACACCTGGCCGACAGTTGACGGAAGGTCTCACACCGTCACGGGATCCGCCCTGCCGCCGCGCGCCTCGGCCCGCCGGGAACCCGCCGGGAGCCCGCGGCCACCGGATGCACACGAACCGGCCGCCGGTGAGGATGGGCGGCGGGGCCGGGCAGTGGACGGAGTCGCTGGTGAAGGCGTTACCGGGTGGCCGCACCGCGCTCGTCACGGTCCTCGCCGGCCTCGCCGTCCTGACCACGGGCGCGAGCCCCTCGCCGACGGACACGACCTCGTCGTCCTCGCCCTCGCCGTCGACCTCGCCGACCTCGCCCTCGCCGTCGACCTCGGGGGCCACCTCGGGGGCCACCTCGGGGGCCACCTCGTCGGCAGCGGCCGTCACCCTGGCGCCGACGCACGGACCCCGGTTCGGGACCGTTCAGGCGACGCTCTCCGGCTTCCCGGTCTGCGAGAGCGGTCTCTCGACGCGCCCCAACCCGGTCGATGCCCTGGTGACCTGGGACGACACCCCGGCCACCCGCCTCACGACCGTCCGGACCGGGACGAAGCCGCCGTCCTCCGGCACGTTCACGGTGCCCGAAGGCGCCGGCGACGGCGTGCACACCGTCACGGCGACGTGCCCGGGCTTCCCCCCGACCATGGCGACGGCGCACTTCACCGTCGCGCCGCCGACACTGACGGCGGATCCGGCCCGCTCGGCGCCCGGGTCCACCACGACCCTCGTCGGCACCGGCTTCGCCTGCCCCGCGGACGACACCGTCGCCCTGGCCTGGGGCACCACCGCGCTTCCCGGCCCCGGAAAGCCCGACGCCGACGGGGGCTTCCGCACCGGCGTCACCGTGCCCGCGGACGCGGCCGCCGGTGACCACGACGTCCGGGCGTCCTGTGCGGCGGAGCCCCGGATCACGGCGGACGTCCACGTCCTCGTCCCGGCCCCGGGTCCGACCACGTCCTCGCCGACTACGCCCACGCCTCCGCAGCCGTCGCCCGTCCGGACGATGACCGCGTCGCCGGGCGCCCCCCTGCACGTCTCCGGCCGGACGGACGCCTGCGCCGGGGGCGCCGACCCGCGCCAGGTGGTGCTCTCCTGGGACGGCGGGCCCCGGTCCCACCCGGTCACGGCCGACGAGTCGGGCCGGTTCCGGTCGATCGCCACCGTCCCGGCCACCGCGCCCACCGGCCCCCACCGGATCACCGTGGAGTGCGCGGGCACCCACACGGTGACCGAGATCGTCCCGGTCGTCGTCGCCCAGCACGTCCCGCCGCCCCCGCCGAAGCCCCACCTGCTCTGGATCGTCCTCGGCGCTCTCGCGGGTGTGGCCCTGGCGGCGTTCGGGCTGCGCCGCGTCCTGCGGCCGGGCGGCACGGCGGGCCGGGCGGGTCGGGCAGGCCGGGCGGGCACGGTGACGGCCGAGGCGGGCGCGTGGGGAGACGCCCGGACGGAACTGACCGAGCGGCCCGGTCCCGCCGGGCCCGGGCACAGCGTCCGCCTGGTGCCGCGCCCGGATCCGGGCCGGCAGAGCTTCGAGGAGGTGCGCGATGACGATGGTCGCGACGGATGACCCGTACTCCCTGGCGACGTTCCTGGGAGCCGTCGAGCCGTTCGCCGACGTCCTCCGGTCGAACGGCCTGGACACCGCCCTGGACGGGCTGGACACCGCGCTCGCCCGGGCCGCCCGGCAGGAGGTGGCGAGCGTCGTGCACGGCTTCCTGGGGCTGGACATGATCGACCTGCTCGCCGGCGGCTGGCGCACCCAGTCACAGCTCGCCGCGGCCGCCCGGGAGACCTGCGCGGCCCCCGGCAGCGAGGAGGTCGTCGCACTGCTGGAGCACCGGGTCAGGTCGGTGCACCAGCCCTCGGTGAACGTGCTCGTCGACGGCGTCTCGATGGGCACCCTCGAGGTGGACATCGAGGTGGTCTTCGAGCTCGACGGGATCGTGGCCGTCGTACGCGGGGGCAGACTGGTCGCGGTGCGGGCGGGTCGCTGCACGGCGAGCGCGACGGTGGCACTGGAGCGGATCCCGCTGCTGAGCCGCCGACGGGAGTTCGACCTGCCCGGCGGCGTGGGGTGGCGCCGGGGCATGGTGCTGCGGCACTGCACGCCGACCCCTCCCCCGCCCCCTCCGCCGACCCCGCCGGGTTGATCGGCCGGGGGCTGCCCGCTACGCCGCTTCCTCCCCTCGTCCGGCCGAGGCGACGAAGGCCAGCAGCCGCTCGTTGACCGCCTCGGGCTGCTCCAGGTTCAGCCCGTGACCCGCCCGTTCGAGGATCTCGGCCCGCACCCCCGGAACCAGCGCCGTCACCCGCTCCACCACCTGCCGCGGCCGCAGCAGCGCGCTGCGCCGGCCCACCAGCACCAGGACGGGCAGCCCGATCGACCCCAACTCCCCGTCCGTGAAAGGCCGGGCCGGCGGCCGGCCGCCCGGCTTGTAGCTGCGCATCGCGAGCATCAGCGGGGCGATCATCTCGCGCGGCGCACTGAGCGCCGGGTTCGCCAGCAGCCGCCCGAGCGCGGGGCGCAGCGGTCGCGGCGCGAGCATGCCGAACAGTCCGCCGATCATGTGGGCGTAGAACCGCGCGGGGACCTTCTCGATGCCGCCCGGGTCCAGCGAGGTGACGGAGGCGAGCCGTTCGGGCGCGTGGATCGCCTGGTTGAGGGCCAGCCAGCCGCCGTACGAGACCCCCACCAGGTGCACCCGGTCCAGTCCGAGCCCCGTCAGCACCTCCCCCAGCCACTCCGCGTTCTCCGCCGATCCGGCCGCGACGGCGCGCTGCTCACTGCGGCCGGGGTCGTCCAGGGTGTCGACGGCGTAGACCGGGTGGTGCGCGCCCAGGGCCGCGATCTGCGGGTACCAGTTGGACGGGTGCCCGGCGTGGCCGTGCAGCAGCACGATCGGCTCGCCGGTCCCCGTGCCGTAGCGGTGGACGTGCACGCTCCCGTACCCGGTCTCGACGTCGAACTCCTGCCGCGGGCCGGGCCACAGCTCCATCGCCCGGTCGTACGCCTCAAGGAACTTCGCCTTCGCCGTCTCGCTGGTGAAGTGCCCGACGCTGGTCCTGGTCATGATCCCTCCCGGTTTTGGTGGTATGGTTGTACCACAAAAACATCCGGAAGGAACCCGATGCCCAAGCTGGTGGACCACGAGGAGCGACGGGCCCACATCATCGACGCCCTGCTTCGCTCGGCGGCGAGCAGCGGCCTCCACTCCGTCACCATGCGCTCCGTGGCGGTCGAGGCCGGCGTCTCCGTGCGGCTCGTCCAGTACTACTTCGACACCAAGGAGCAACTGCTCCTCGCCGCCATGACCCGCCTCGCCACCCGGATGGGCGAGCGCGTCCAGCGCCGCGTCCGCGCCACCGGCGCGGGCAGCGACCCGCGCGCCGTCGTCGAGGCGGTGCTGCTCGAAGCCGTCCCCACCGACGAGGAGAGCCGCGCCTTCCACCTCATCTACACCGAGTACGCGGTCCTCTCCGTCACCGACCCGGCCCTCGGCGGACAGCCCTTCCTCGCCGCACCCGACGAGATGGAGTCCTTCCTCGCCGCCCAACTCGCCGCCGCCGGCGCCGCCGACCCGCGCCAGGAGGCCGTCGTCCTGCTGGCGGTCTCGGCGGGCCTGGGCCTCAGCGTGCTGCTCGACCAGCGGACGGCGGAGGACGCCACGGCCGTCCTCCGCTACCACCTCGGCCGGGTCCTCCCTGCGTAGCACCGCTTCACCCAGGGCAGAACGCGGCGCCCTTCCCCCCGCGCCCCGGATCCCTAGGCTGGAGGGGTGAGCACTCATGCGCCGAACGAAGCCCGCGTCATCCCGCTGCGCCGCCCGCAGGCCACGCCACCCGCACCTCCCGCGCCGAAGGAACCGCTCTGGCGCGACCTCGTCGGCGACGTGCTGCGGCGCGAACGGCTCGCCCAGGAGCGGACGTTGAAGGACGTCGCGGAGACCGCCCGGATCTCGGTCCCGTACCTGTCCGAGCTGGAGCGCGGCCGCAAGGAGGCCTCCTCCGAGGTGCTCGCGGCCGCCGCCAAGGCCCTCGGGCTCCGCCTCGGCGACCTCCTCTCGCTCGCCCAGGACGAGTTGGTCCGGCACACCCGGCCGAACCGGACGAGCGGGCCCCGGGCACAGTACGACGGGCTCTGCATGGCGGCCTGACCGCAGCGGTGGCCGGCACACCCCCGTCGCACCGGCCACCGCCGACGCTCACCGCCGGCTCAGCACCTGGTCCGCGAGCCCGTACGCGACGGCCTCCTCGGCACTGAGCACCTTGTCCCGATCCATGTCCGCGCGCAGCGTCGCCACGTCGTGGTGGGTGTGCCGGGCAAGGACCTCCTCCACCTGCGACCGGATCCGGACCATCTCCTTCGCCGCGAGGCTCAGGTCCGAGACCGTCCCCTGCCGCCCACCACTGGCCGGCTGCCCGAGCAGCACCCGCGCGTGCCGCAGCACGAACCGCCGCCCCGCATCCCCACCCGCCAGCAGCACCGCCGCCGTCGACGCCGCCTGTCCGACGCAGAACGTCGAGATCGGCGCCTGCACGAAGGTCATCGTGTCGTAGATCGCCATCAGCGAAGTGAACGACCCTCCGGGCGAGTTGAGGTAGATCGAGATCTCCCGCTCCGGGTTCTCCGACTCCAGGTGCAGGAGCTGCGCGATGACCACGTTCGCGACCCCGTCGTCGATCTCGGTGCCGAGGAAGATGATCCGCTCGTTCAGCAGCCGGCTGAACACGTCGTACGTCCGCTCGCCCTTCGCCGTCCGCTCGATCACGTACGGAACCGTGTACGACCCCATGTCAGAGCCCCATCCGTCGCCGCGAGGAGGCCGGGCGGATGTCGTCGACCGACTCCACCACCCGGTCCACGAGCCCGTACGCCACGGCCTGCTCGGCCGTGAACCAGCGGTCCCGGTCACCGTCCCGGGCGATGGTCTCCGTGCTCTGCCCGGTGTGCTCGGCGGTGATCCGCTCGATGGAGCGCTTGGTGTACTGCAGGTTCTCGGCCTGGATCTCGATGTCCGCTGTGGTACCGCCGATGCCCGCCGACGGCTGGTGCATCATGATCCGCGCATTGGGCAACGCGAAGCGCTTGCCGGGCGTCCCCGTGGTGAGCAGGAACTGCCCCATGCTGGCCGCGAACCCCATCGCCAGGGTGGAGACGTCGTTGGGAATCAGCCGCATGGTGTCGAAGATCGCCAGCCCGGCGCTCACCGAACCCCCGGGGCTGTTAATGTACAGCCCGATGTCACTGCGCGGATCCTCCGCCGAGAGCAGCATCAGCTGCGCACACACCCGGTTCGCCGACACGTCGTCCACCTGGGTGCCGAGCAACACGATGCGCTGGGCCAGCAGTTGGGCGGCGAGGTGGTCGTCGAAGGCACCGGGCACCGTCTCCCCCTGCCCCGCCCGGGGCAGCGGCGTACTGAGCGAAGTCATCTGCTCCTCCTTGTCGAGCCGTTGACTCCACTCTCACCCCGCGCTGCCCCCCGGATGCCGTTCCTCTGCCCGCCGCAGATTCGCCAAGGGCAGAGCGCTACGGGGCCAGGTGGTCGAACTCCCCGGCCTTGACACCACGGAGGAGGGCGAGCAGCCCGTCGGCCGTGGTCGTGATGACGACCTCAGGCTCGTCGCTCTCACGGAGTTTGATGGTGTCACTGACAGCTGCTGCAACGTAGATGCAGTTGGCGGTGTCACCACTGAATGAGGACTTCTGCCAGCTCAGAACGGCCATGATTGTTCCCATCTCAAATGCTCAGGGCATTCCGGCGAATAAGGTCACGAGACGCCTCGGGCCCGAGTGCGGTCGCCTCCAACCGATCCAACACGGCTCGATACTTGATCAACTGCGGCTCGGTGTCAATGAACTCGAATCGGTCTCCATCGACCTGGACGCTGTCCAACTGTGCCACCTCGGCGGCGAAGTAGACGATCCCAGCACCGGAACTGGGATAGCTCCCGGTGCCGAACGGGATCACTCGCAGGTCGACATGGGGAAGCTCACTCGCCGTCAGCAGGTACTCCAGTTGGCCGCGCGCGACCTCCGGTCCCCCGAAGGCCATTCGCAAGGCAGTCTCATGGACAACCGCCGAAAGAGGCGTCGGCTGGTCCCCGAAGAGCACCGCCTGCCGCTTGATCCGATGAGAGACAAGGTGCTCCACTTCGGGCGGTGACAGCGGTGGGACCACATCCCGGAAGAGCGCGCGGGCATGTTCAGGGGTCTGGAGAAGTCCGGGGACGTGAACGACTGAGACAATCCGCATCGATCGCGCATGGTGCTCGACTTCCGCCAGATCGAGCGCACCGGCGGGAAGGATCTCGCGGTACTCCTCCCACCAACCGCGCGTCCGCCCTCCTGTCATGCGGGTTAGCGCATCGATCAACATCTCATCCACACAGCCGTAGAGGCGAGCAAGGGTTCGCACCCGGTCTGCGCTCACCGGGTATCCACCGGCTTCGATGCTGCTGATCCGGGACTGCGTCGCGCCGTGCAATTCCCCGGCCCTCGTGGCCGACAGGCCCGCCCGCTCACGCAACCGACGCAGCTCGGTACCAAGACGTCGCTGCCGGGCGCTCGGCGGAAACTTGCTGGGCGGCATCCGCCTCTCCCTTCACTCTTTGGGATGGATGTGCCATGGATCCCTCAAAGAGGGTGGACTGCATCCTACTGGCTGGCTATTTTTGACGTTGCATCAGAAAGACTCCACTCCCTCTGATGGTGGCAGCTCCGCATCCAACTCCCGTTTCACAGGAGACTTCCATGACTGCTGCGCCCTCACCAAAACTCCGCCCCGTCGACATCACGTTCGACCGGGAGCTGTGCGAACTCGTGCTCGACACCGCGCCCCGGCTCTTCGCCGTCGTCCAGGTGTGCGGCGACAGCAGCGCGGACGCCGACGGCTGGGTAGTGGCCTGGGGCCTCGCCGAACCCGACGGGCCGACCCACGTGATCAGCCTCGACGGCCGGGCCCGCCTGACCCTCGCCTCCCCCGAACGAGCCCTCCGCCACTTCGCCGGGCGCCCGGGTCTCACCGCCCGCCTCGTCTGGCTCGCCCACCCGAACACCGCCGCCCTGGACCAGCCCAAAGCCGCCTGACCCCCACACAGGAAGTCGACCTGGCCGACTTCCTGCGCCCGCCCCAGCCGCTCGTTAGTGTGAAGACCAGAACCACAGAGCACAGTTGGGGGGAACCCGATGGGTGGATACATCTCGGAGCCGGAACGGCTTCCGGTGGCGGCGGCCAAGCTGGACGAGGGGGCGGACAAACTCACGCAGGCGAACACCGGTTTCGGCGAGTCGACCGCTGCCGCGACCCGTCACAACGAGTGGACCGTCGGTTCGTCCCTCGGCGCGGCCACCGGCCACTGGTCCACGGAAGCCGGCAAGGTCACCGATGCGGTGAAGAAGATCGCCGAGGGACTCCGCGTCACTGCCGCCAACTACTACCGGCAGGAAGCCGCCGTGGCGGAACAACTGCAGCGTGCTGCCGATCTGTTGGAGGACAAGAGCTGATGCCGTCCGCCTACGCCGAAGATCCCGACGGGCGCCGGAAGACCAGTGAGCCGCTCCATGAACGACGCTTCGCGAAACCCGTCACCCTCCAGCAGATCCGCTCCTGCGACCCAGAAGCGTTCCACCGGGCCGCGGAGGAGTGGGACAAGGTCGGGTCGGCCATGAGTTCTGCCAAGTTCATCGCCGTCGATGTGCTCTCCACTCTCCAGGAAGGCTGGAGTGGCGACGCCGCGACCCTCGGACGCCGGGCACTCACCGACCTGGTCGACGAAATGTCCATCGCCGAACAGGAGATGGAGGCGGCGAAGCTCACGCTGACGAACACCGCGACCGGCCTGGCCCTCGCCCGCCGATGGGTCGCCGAAGCGGACGATCTCGCCCGCGCCAACGACCTCACGATCAAGGACGACGGCGACATCGGCTATCCGGCCTGGCTGACCAGGAGCAACGACCCGGAGAGCGGGGGCGAGTCCCGGCGACTGGGCACGGTGGCCGGAGACATCCGCAATCTGCTGACGGCTGCGACGAAGTACGCATCCGATGTCAGCAACACGGCGGGGCACGAGCTCGACCGCATCAACGGCGCAGCGAAGTACCGCCACCTCGACGACTGGACCAAGCGGGTGGTGGGCGAGGACCTGGCGGGCGCGCGGGACCTCTCAAAGGTCTTCGGCGGCGAGGGTGGAGTACTGCTGCCGCCCGATGCGTACGACCGGGGGGCGGGCGCCTACAACACCGAGGCCCCGACCGACCGAGACCGCAAGCTGGCCGCCACCCTCGGGGCCGGAATCGCGGGTCTGCCGTTCGCAACAGGCGGCACCAATGCCAGCGCCAACATGGCCCACTACCTTTCCGGCACCGGCGAACCGCTGAACCTGAACGTCGAGGACATGTTGAAGGACATTCCCGACTTCCAGAACAGCGTGGCCACCACCCTCGACGGCAACCTCCCGGGCTGGCAGGCCGAGGCCCTGGCGGAGTACCGGCGCACGGGCAAGCCGGTCGCGCTGGTCCAGCAGACCGGTTGGCAACCCATGTCCGCCACCCCGGACAGCAGCAAGGACTGGTTCTACGCGGTCGGGTCCTTCCACTACAACACCGAGGCGAAGATCGAGGTCAAGCCGACCTCACCCGGCGCTCCGCCAGAGGTGACCGTCACCTACAAGACCCACGTCCGCGACCGGTACAACTGGGACTTCGACAAGAACGACCCGCTTCATCAGAAGGGAACGAACGTACCGGGCCTGGGGTACGTCTCGGACGAGGACCTTCAGCGCCTCCATCGCACCGGCCTGGCACGGGAGTTCGACATGGGTGGTGCCGGCGACACGCGAACCAGGAAGCTCTGAGATGACGTCCGATTGGACCCCAGAGAAGCCTTGGGCTCGTTGGCTCCTGCGCGGATTCCTCGCGCTGTGCGTGCTGATCACCGTGGGGTGCGTCTGGTGGGGGGTGGCCGGGTTGCGGCGGAGCGCCGAACCGCCGGACACCGTCGCGGCGCGCGCCGAGCGGCTGGCGGGTCTGCACTACAGGAACGACGCCAGACTAGGGCGGTACTACATACCGGCGGCCGCCGTGCTGTCACGGACTCCCGACGGGGCGCAGGTCGCCTTCCTTCATTACGGGATGGTCGGCGGCGACGAGGTCAACATCGACGACTTCCTGTCCACCTACCGCCTGCCGAGGGCCGGCGCCCCCGCCCCACTGCCTGAGGACCTGAGAACAGCACTCCCCGGCGACGAGCCGGCCGAGGGCGTGTTGCTGCCGGAAGGGCAACCCGGGCGGCAGGTGTTCGTGGTGGAGCACCCGGGCGAACGGCCCGGCGCCGCCGACGTGTACGTCCGGGCTACCGGGTCGTGAGGGGCTACACGGCGACGAAGCGGCGGGGGCCGTCCCCGGTCAGGATTCGGCCGAAGCGCATGGCGGGGAAGTGGGCGGCGACCAGCACATCGTCCGTGTCGGCGGCCTGGTCGGCGATGCGGTTGCGGACGGCGGAGGCGGCCTCCGGGTCGATGTCCCAGATGACCTGCCAGTCGCGTTCGCCGAACTGGACCACGGAGTGGGCGACATCGCCCAGCAGCAGGGCGCGGCGGCCGCCGGAGGAGGCGACGTAGACGGTGGTGCCGGGGGTGTGGCCGGGGAGGTGGAGGGCGTCGAGGCCGGGGGCGATGGTGAAATCGGCGTCGAACAGCTCCAGTTGGGGGCCGAGCGGGCTGAGTTTGGCGACGGCCTCGGGCTGGGCGGTCTCCCCCGTCACGAAGTGCTGCCAGTCGGCACGGTGGGCGCGGTAGGTGGCGCGGGGGAAGACGGGGTGGCCGTCGACGGTGGCCCAGCCGATGTGGTCGAAGTGCAGGTGGGTGAAGACCACGTCGGTGATGTCCTCGACGGTGACGCCGTGGGCGGCGAGGGAGTCGAGCAGCGCGCCGCCGCGGTACTTGCCGTCGTCGTACGGGCCGACCCCGGCGTCGACCAGGACGGTCCGCTCCCCGATGCGGACCAGGAAGCCGCCGAGCGGCAGGTCGAGGCTGCCGTCGGCCGCCCGGTGGTGCCCGTGGCAGGCCCACGGGTCGGCCATGCCGGGGCGGGTGAGGATATCGGCGGCCACCTCACGACCCACCCCGTCCGTGATCGCCAGGATCTCGATGTCACCGATCTTCACGTGCGCCCTCCGGCAGTTGACGGTCGTTCGTGGACCACCGGTGGCAACCGTGCCGGACGCCCGGGGATTCCCGGGCGTCCGGCGTGCAGGCGACTACCGCCTACTCGTCGTCGTCGGACCAGCCGTCGCTGCGGTCGCGGTACAGCGTGAACCGGTCGTACAGCACCGGTGTCGGCAGCGGGTTGGCGGCGGTGGCGGGCACCGAGTGGTAGTAGGAGACGGTGATGGTGGTGCGGTCGCCGGGGTACCGGCCCGGGTCGACGTCGAAGACGGCGACGCCGTACGGGTACTTGGTGTCCGGGTCGGTGACCGCGGACCAGTGGGCCTTCTCCTTGGCGTCCGGGTCGGCCTTGAAGGTGAGCCGCTGGGTGCGGACGCTGGCCTGGCGGACGCCGTCCGCGTCGGGCGGGAGGTACACGTCGTCGTGGCCGGCGGTGCCGCCGCCGCCGAGGATGAGGTGGACGGTGCCCTCGGAGGTGTCGATCTGCCGCAGGTCGTCGTCGACGACGGCGGGGGTGAGCAGCCCGCCCGGCTCCGTGCCGCGCACGGGGTGGGTGCGCTCGTAGTCGTGGTCGTGGCCGGCCAGGACGAGGTCGACGGAGTAGCGGTCGAGCAGCGGCAGCAGCTGCTCCCGGATGCCCATGTCGCCGCCGTGGCTGGCGGCGGAGGAGGACATCGCGAACTGGTGCAGGTTGACGACGATCCAGTCGACCGCGCTGCCGTGCCGGGCGCGCGACAGGACCCGCTCCAGCCAGCGGAGTTGGGCGCCCTCGCTGTAGCCGCTGATGTAGATGGACTGCCCGGTGGCGGGGTCGAGGCTGGCGTCGTCCTCGACGGCGATCTCGTTGCCGTCCAGGCTGACGAACAGCACCGAACCGACCTGGAAGCTGTACCAGTTGCCGCAGTGGTCGCGGGTGCCGTTGTCGGGCAGCTCGAAGCGGGTCAGGTACGAGGCGTACCCGAGGTCGCCGCCGCCCGCCTCGACCTCGTGGTTGCCGGGGGCGGGCATCCAGGGGCGGTTGGCGGCGGACTTGGACAGGTTGTTCATGAACGCGTTCCAGGCCTGCGGCTGGAGCTGCGGGTTGTTGTTGGCGTAGGCGAGGTCGCCGTTGAGCAGGTGGAACAGCGGGTTGAACTGTTCGACCTGCCGGACGGCGGCGGCGCCGTGGATGGAGGACTTCGCGAACACGTTGTCGCCGGTGCCGAGGTCGCCGAAGCTGGTGAAGCGGAAGGCGGCGCGCCCGCGGGCGGGGGCGGTGCGGAAGGTGCCCCGGACGGGCTGGGCCCCGTCGTGCAGCACCTCGTACACGTAGGTGGTGTCGGGGCGCAGCCCGTCCAGGCGGGCGTGGTGGGTGAAGGTCTCCACCTTGTTGAGGCCGTCGACGTAGCTGCGGCTGCTCGCGTCGACGCTGCGGCCGGCGCCGCCGCGCGGGGTGCCGATCCGCACCCGGGGGCGCTTCACGGAGGCGCCGGTCGCCCAGGAGACGGTCATCTCGCGGGAGGGCTCGTTGCCCCACTGGAGGTGGACCTGCTCCGGTCCGGGGGTGCCGGCGACGGCCGGCTGGGTCCACAGCAGGGTGGACGCGGGCAGCGCGGCGAGCGCGCCGGCCACCGTCCCCGTCCGGAGGACCGTTCTGCGCGAGGGTTGTGCCGGGGAATGTGCCACTGCCGCCTCCTGGGCTACGAGAAACGCCCAGGAGGCTCGCAGTCGGACGGTACGGCCGCACCACCATCAACCGTGCGGACGGCGAACGGCAGTTGAACGCTGGTCCGGACCAGCTGCCCGGCGGACCGGCCTCCGGGAACCGGGTACGCGCGGAGGTCCCGGGCAGGGGGTACGGCCGGATGGCCGCGGGCCGCCGGGGTGGTGCGGGACGGCCGAGCGGGTGACCTCCCGGTCGTGTCGGCGGCGGCGCGCCCGGCTCGGCGTGCGTCGGTTGGAACGCGCCGTCTCCGGGCGGTGCACGCCCTGTCCCCGGACCTGAGAGCCGCCCATGCCTCCCACCGCGCGCCTCCGCCGCCTCGTTCCCACCGCGCTCTGCGCCCTCGCCGTGGCCCTCGCCGCCCCCGCGGCCCACGCCGCGCCCCCGGGCGGCGACAGCGGGGCCGACCCGGGCGGGAGGACGGACGGCGGCCGGTACGACTGGGAGCGGGTGGCGGACTGCGAGAGCAGCGGCAACTGGCACATCAACACCGGCAACGGCTACTTCGGCGGCCTCCAGTTCGACCGGTCCACCTGGCGGGAGAACGGCGGCCTGGCCTACGCCCCGCGCCCCGACCTCGCCAGCCGCGAGGAGCAGATGGCCGTCGCCCAGCACCTGGCCGAGCGGCGCGGCCTCTCCCCCTGGCCGGTCTGCGGCTCCCGCGCCCTGGGCGGCCGCGCCCACGGGACCGCCGCCCCGGACCGGGACGAGGCCCGCGCCGAGGCCCGTGGCCGGACCCACGACCTGACCGGCGACCGGACCCATGACGAGGAGGCCGCCGAGGCCACCCGCGACCACGGGCGCGACGCCGTCCTGCCGCCGCCCGCCCCCGGCTCGGCCGTGGACGGCCGGTGGACCGTCCGCGAGGACGACACCCTGGACCAGCTCGCCGCCACCCTGCGCGTCCCCGGCGGCTGGCCCGCGCTGTACGAGCTCAACCGCGCCACCGTCGGCGAGGACCCGGACCTCATCCAGCCCGGCCTGGTCCTGCGGCTCCCGTCCTGACCTCCTGAACTGACCCCCTCCTGAACGCCGACGGCCCGCCCGGTCCTGGAGGACCGGGCGGGCCGTTGCGCAGCGGGCGGGCCGTGGCGCGGGCGGCGGCGTCAGCCGACGTGGACCCGCGGACGCTTCGTCCGGTCCGGCTCCGCCTCGCGCAGCACCTCGCGGGTGACCGGCGCGACCTCGCCCTGACCGAACAGGATGAAGCGCAGGAACTGGGCGAAGGGGTGCCCCTCGGTCCACTCGAAGTACAGGTGCGGCCGCTGCCCGGTGCGGTCCCGGACGGTGAGCGCCAGGGCGGCGATCGCGTTCGGGATGCTGGAGCTCTCCAGGGTGAGCACCCGGTACCGGTTGTGCAGCACCTCGCCGCGGACGGTCAGCTCGGACTCGAAGTCCGAGGCGTCCCGGACGGTCACCTCGACGAAGACCAGGTCGTCCTCGCCGGGGATGTCGTTGTCGGCGCGGATCTGCCGGATCTTGTCGCGGTACTCGGCGACGTCCCGGTTGGTCGGCTCGTTGGCGATCAGGCGCAGCGGGCGGTGGGCGTAGTCGCGGATGAACCGCTCGGCCGTCTCGTCCAGCAGCACGTCGGTGACGCGCAGCTCGAAGGCGCGCTTGAGGCGGGAGAGCAGCGACACCAGGATGATGCCGGCGATGAAGCAGGCGCCGATCTTGACGCCGTCCGGGCGCTCCATGGTGTTCACCACGGTGGTGTAGAGGAAGACCGCGGCGATGACCCCGAAGGCGACGGTCCAGCCGCGCTGGCGCTTCTTGTACGCGGCGATGGTGACGGCGATGGCCGCCGAGCTGATCAGGACCAGCACACCGGTGGCGTAGGCGCCGCCCTGGGCGTCGACGCTGGCGTCGAACAGCCAGGTGATCAGGAAGCCGACGACGGTCAGCACGATCACCATCGGGCGCACGGCGCGGGCCCAGTGCGGGGCCATGCCGTAGCGCGGGAGGTAGCGGGGCAGCAGGTTGAGCATGCCCGCCATGGCGGAGGCGCCGGCGAACCAAAGGATCGCGATGGTCGACAGGTCGTAGACGCTGCCGAAGGCGCCGCCCAGGTACTCGTGCGCCAGGAAGGCCAGGGCGCGGCCGTTGGCCTGGCCGCCGCTCTCGAACTCCTTGGCGGGGATGAGCAGGGTGCAGATGAAGCTGGTCGCGATCAGGAAGCTGCTCATGATCACGGCGGCGGTGGTGAGCAACTTGCGGGTGCCGCGGATCCGGCCGACCGGGTTCGCCTCGGTGTCGTCCGCGTCGCCCTTGATGTGCGGCATCACGGCGACGCCGGTCTCGAAGCCGGACATGCCGAGCGCGAGCTTCGGGAAGACGACGAGCGCGACGCCGATCATCACGAACACGTTGCCGTGCTGGGTGGTGAGCGCGTTGGACCAGTCGGTGACGACGTGCGGCGCCTGGACGATCTTCCAGATGCCGACCGCCACGACCACCACGTTGAGCGCCAGGTAGACCCCGACCAGCCCCACGGCCAGGCCGATCGCCTCGCCGAAGCCCTTGAGGAAGACGGCACCGAGCAGGGCGACCAGGATCAGCGTGATGACCATCTGCTTGCCGCCGAGGGCGCCCGTCAGGTGCGGGTTCTCGACCAGGTGGGCGCTGGCGTCGGCGGCGGAGAGGGTGATCGTGATGATGAAGTCCGTCGCCGCGAAGCCGAGCAGCGCGAGGACGAACAGCTTGCCCTTCCAGAACGACAGCAGCCGCTCCAGCATCGCGATCGAGCCCTCACCGCGCGGGCTCTCCTGGGCGACCCGCCGGTAGACCGGCAGCGCGCCCAGCAGGGTGACCAGCACCAGCACGATCGTGGCGATCGGCGACAGCAGTCCGGCCGCGAGCGCGGCGATGCCCGGCTGGTAGCCGAGCGTCGAGAAGTAGTCCAGACCGGTCAGGCACATCACGCGCCACCACGGCTGGCCCGTGTGCGCAGCGTGACCGGCCTCGGCGGCGGAGTCCCCCGACTCCGCGCCGTCCTGCTGCGCCTTCGCGGCGGCGTCCCTGGCGGCCTTCTCCGGGGACATGTCCTCCAGGAGCCAGCTGCGCAGCCGTATTCGCGCCGACGACGGAGCCTCCGTCGTCGCCTCCGTCGAACCCGACGAAACCACCTTGCACCTCTTGTTTAAAGACCCCGTAAAGCGCCGTCGGGCGACGGCAGTGCGCCAGGCTATGCGACAGCCGTTAAGGAGACGTCATCGGCCCGCGTTAAGAAAACGTCATGGCTGCGCAGGTCGGAACGGGTGGCGCGGCGGGTCGGGGCCGGCGCCGGGGCGGGGCGGTGGAGCACCCCGCCCCGGCGTCTCACGGACCGGACGGGGTTACGCCCGGTAACCGAGGACCGTCATCATGCCGGTCTCCGCGTGGTACACGTTGTGGCAGTGCACCATCCACAGACCCGGGTTGTCGGCGTCGAAGTCCACCGCCAGGGTCGTGCCCGGCAGCACGATCGCGGTGTCCTTGCGGGGGCCGCCGACGCCCAGCGCGAAGCTGTGTCCGTGCAGGTGGACGGGGTGCCACATGGCGGTGCTGTTGCGGAACTCCAGCCGCACCCGCTCCCCGGCCGCGACCGGGTGGCGCTGCGCCGGGTCGTACCTGCGGCCGTTGAACGCCCAGTCGGCCCTGGCCATGCCGCCGGTGAGCTCCAGCGCCACCGTGCGGTCCGGCGCCCGGTCCGGCAGCCGGACGGCCGGATCGGCCCTCAACTGCCCGGCGGTCAGCAGCCGGCCGTCCAGTTCGGCGGGGCGGGTCGAGGCGTCCGGCGCGGCGCCGGCGCCGGTGCGCAGCACCGCCAGCGCGGCGGCGTTCTTGCCCTCGGCCAGGGCGGTCAGCGGGAAGGCGCCGTCCTTGGCGGTGACCAGCACGTCGTAGCGCTCGCCCATGCCGAGCAACAGGGCCTGGGTGGTGGCCGGTTCGACCGGGAAGCCGTCGGTGTGGGTGACGGTCAGCTCGTGGCCGCCGAGGGCGACCCGGTAGGCGGTGTCGCCGCCCGCGTTGATCAGCCGGAGCCGGATCCGGTCGCCGGGCTTGGCGGTGAAGGTCTCGGGGGCGGTCGCCAGGCGGCCGTTGACCAGGTGGAAGGGGTAGGCGACGTCGCCCGCGTCGCCGCCGAGCAGCGGGCTGGTGGCGCCCATCAGCATCCGGGACGGGCCGTCGGCTGCGGCGGGGGTGCCCGACATGCCCGGCATGCCGTGCCCCGAGTGGTCCATGCCACCCGTACCGCCCATGTCGCCCATGCCCTTGGCGAGTTCGGCGAGGACGGCGTCCGGGGTGCTGCCGTCGACCCCGTCCACCCAGTCGTCCAGGACGACCACCCACTCCCTGTCGTAGCGCAGCGGCTCCTTCGGGTCCTCGACGATCAGCGGGGCGTACAGGCCGCGGTCCTGCTGGACGCCGGAGTGCGGGTGGAACCAGTAGGTGCCGGGGTGGGAGAGGGCGAAGCGGTAGTCGAAGGAGGCCCCCGCCCGGACGGGGTCCTGGGTCAGGCCCGGCACGCCGTCCATGTCGTTGCGCAGCGCGAGGCCGTGCCAGTGCAGCGAGGTGGGCTGCGGCAGGTGGTTGGCGAGGGTGAGGGCGAGGGTGTCGCCGACGGTGGCGCGCACCTCCTGGCCGGGCAGGCGGTCGCCGTAGGCCCAGCTGCGGACGGTGCGTCCGCCCAGGTCGAGGGTGGTCTCGGTGGCGGTGAGCGCGACCTTGCGCTCGGGTCCGGGCTTGCGCCGCGCCTCGGCGGCGGCGACCTCGGGACCGTTCGGGGCGACGAAGCCGGCGGGGGCGGCACTGCCGGTCATCGGGGAACGGTCCATGGACGAGTGGTCCATGCCGCTCATCGGGTCCGAACCGGCGGAGCAGGCGGTGAGCAGGCCGGTCCCGGCGGCGGCGAGCGCGGCGCCGAGGACGGTACGACGGGTGGGTGTGCGCATGGCGGAGTGCACCTCGTACAGGGGTGGTGTGGACGTACAGGACGGCGCGTCGGCCGTTCCGTGCGCGGGCGCGCGGGCGCGCAGGCGCGATGGCGCGTGCGCGGGCACAGGACGGCGGGCGCACGCCTACTGACGCAGCACCGACAGTCTGCTGAGGAGGAGCCGCCCACCCCCGGGCGGCGGCAGTGCGCGGACGGCCCGCAGCAGCCGGGCCCGCACCTCGGCGGCGGCGTCACCACTGCGGCGCAGCAGCGGGCCGACGACCAGCAGCACCACGCCCCAGCCGACCAGCACGGCGAGACAGACCGTCATCGGGTCCATGCCGTCGGCGGTCGCGGGATCAGCAGTCGCGGAATCGGCAGTCGCGGAATCGGCAGTCGCGGATTCGACGGCCGCGGAATCGACGGCCGGCCCGTGGTGGTCCGGCAGCTGCTGGACCACCGCCACCCGGGGCCCGTGCCCCTCCGACCCGCCGTGCCCGCCGTGCCCGCCACTCGGGTGCCCGAGCGTGTGCATCGTCACGATGCCGAGCAGCAGCGCGGCGAGCAGCAGCAGGCGCAGCACCCCGGGCACCGGGGCGCCGTACGGCCGCTGCTGCGCCATGCCCCGCCTCCCGTCCGCCCCACCGTGTCCGCTTACCCCCGCAGGGTATCCCGAGCTGCGACCGGGCTACGACCGGGCCGTGCGCCGGGGGCCGCCACCGGATCGTTCGAGCCCATACCACATCCCCCCGGGTTCCGGCGGACTTTCCGTGTACAAGATCCGTTAACATGCCCGGCAGTTACGCACGATCCCGGGCCGGGAGGACGCCGCGGTCCGGAACTGACGGGGGAACGAAGAGATGGCAGTACCTGACGCGGGACTGGAGTTCAAGGTCAAGCCGGGCGAGCTGGACGGCTGCGGGCAGAGCGCGCAGCACATCGGCGGCCTGATACCGGGCGAGACCGCCAAGATCACCGATCCGTGCAACACGGCCGCCGGAGGCCTCAAGGGCTTCCTCACCGCCGGCGCGATCACCAGTTGCAGCACCAGCTGGAAGACCCTGCTCGACAAGCTCGGCGGCGACATGGGCGACGTCGGCACCAAGCTCGGCACCTCGGCGACCTACTACCGCCAGGCCGAGCAGAACGCCCACAACAGCATGCGCAACCCGAACGCGCCCGCCTCGAACGGCACGGAGCCGGACCCCTTCGACACCGCCGTCGTCCCCGGCCCGGTCAAGCCGCGCAGCGCGAAGGCGGCCGAGTAGCCATGGACATCAAGACCCTGCACGACGCCGACGTCATCGGCATCACCGGCGCGAAGAACGCCTTCGACACCCTGGCCACCGCCTTCGGCCAGCACATCGAGAACTGGCAGCACGAGGTCGTCGACCGGCTGAACCACTCCGAGTGGACCGGGACGGCCGCCGGGCACGCCAACACCCGGATCCAGGACCTGGGAAACGAACTCCAGGCCGCCAAGCAGGAACTCGGCCTGGTCAGCCGGGCCCTGCAGGACGCCTACGACGGCTTCGCGGCCGCCCAGGCCCACCTGATCAACGCCCTGGACGACGCCAAGACCCACAAGCTGACCGTCGCCGCGGACGGTGGGATCACCTGGGAGAAGGACCCCAACTCCCCCAACTTCGCGGGCACGGACGCCGAGGCGCAGGCCAAGCAGATCCAGGCCCGGATCACCGCCGCCCTCAACGAGGCCGACCACGCCGACCAGACCATCAACACCCGGCTCGGCCACCTCGCCACCAACGCGAGCAACGGCACCGGCCTGGACTCCGCCACCGCGAAGGCCGACCAGGCCGCCGCGGACGCCCTCGGCCAGATCCCTCCCGCCGGCACCGACCCGAACAGCGTCAAGGCCTGGTGGAACGGGCTGACCGACGAGCAGCAGCACCGGATGGTCCTCAACCACCCCGACCAGATCGGCAACCTCGACGGCATCCCCGCCACCGGCCGGGACGAGGCCAACCGGATCAACCTGGCGCGCGGCAAGCAGGACGTCCAGCACCAGCTCGACGCGCTCGGCGCCGCGCCGCCGGCGACCGTGGGCAACGGCAGGTTCATCCGCCCGAACCCCGCCTACACGGACTGGCAGCACAAGCACGACGAGCTGGCCGACAAGATGAACGGCATCAACGCCATCGAGAGCCGGCTGAACACGCCCGTCGACGCCCAGCACCCGCCGACCTTCCTGATGGGCTTCGACACCAACGGCAAGGGCCACGCCATCGTCGCGGTCAACAACCCCGACACGGCCGACAACGTGTCGACGTACGTCCCCGGCACCGGCGCCCGGCTCGGCAGCATCAACAGCGACATCAACCGCTCGGACGCGATGGTCGCCTCCGCCAACGCCGCGGGCACCGGCAAGACCACCTCGTCGATCACCTGGGTCGGCTACGACGCACCCCAGAACATCATCCCCGAGGCCGCGGACGACACTTACGCGAAGAACGCGGAGGACAAGCTGGTCGGCTTCGAGAACGGACTGCACGCCACCCACAACGGGGCCATCGGGAACAACACCATCCTGGCCCACAGCTACGGCACCACGGTCGTCGGCTACACCATGCGCGACCACGGCCTCCCGGTCGACAACGCCGTCCTGATCGCCAGCCCCGGCGCCGGCGTCGAGAACGCCAAGGACCTGCGGATCGACCCCTCCCACGTGTACGCCGCGCAGAGCCCGGCCGACGCGATCGGCTGGGCCGCCGCCACCGACCCCGGCGGGATGGGCGACAACCTCTGGGACAACATCAAGACCGACTTCGGCTTCGGCGACGGCGACCACCACCTGATGTACGGCCGGCAGACCACTGCCCCGCAGTTCGGTGCGAACGTGATGCCCGTCGACCCCGACGCCGGCCACTCCGACTACTGGAACAACGGTTCACCCACCCTGGCCGCCATGGGCCAGGTCATCGCCGGAAAGCCCAACTCATGACCGCCACCGCACCCGTCCCGCTGATCGGGCGGGTCACCGCCGCGGCCCTCCTGGCGGTCACCGCCACGGCCCTGAGCGCCTGCGGGGCCGACACCCTCCAGGAGCGCGCGCAGCCCACCATCACCCTGGACCAGGCGAAGACGCAGATCGACGGCTACCTCGCCGCCGTCCAGGCCCGACTGCCGGTCCAGCCGGTGTCCTCGCCGCCCGCGTTCAGCGATCTGGAGTGCGACGCCAACGACATCGGCCCGCACGGCCGGAAGCAGACCAGCCGGGTCCGCGACCTCGGTGACGTGCCGTCGGACGCCAAAGCCAGGACGGTGACCGCCTTCCGCGACTACCTGACCGGACAGGGCTTCCAGGCCGTGCCGGAGCCGACGGGCTCCCACATCGACCGGATCCGGCTGAGGAACCCGCAGAACCAGTTCCTCGCGATCCTGAACGGAACCTCCGACTCCGGCCACGACCTCACCCTCCAGGTCGGCTCGCCCTGCGTCTGGCCCGACGGCACGCCGGCCAAGTAGCCCAACTCCCCTTCGGGGCCGCACCTTTACCGAGGTGCGGCCCCTTCGCACACGCCCCGGTCGAACCCCTTTCCCGTTCTCGACGATCCGCTAGCATGCGTCGTCAGTTGTCGCTCGGACCGGCCCGGCGACCCGTCCGGCCACCGGTCCGGAACTGACGGGGGAACGAAGACATGGCAGAACCCGATGCGGGTTTGGCGTTCAAGGTCAAACCGTCCGAGCTGGACGGCTGCGGACAGAGCGCGCAACACATCGGCGGTCTCATACCCGGCGAGACCGCGAAGATCACCGATCCGTGCAGCCAGGCCGCCGGCACCCTGCAAGGCTGGCTCACCGCCGCCGCGTTGACCACCTGCGGCAGCAGCTGGAAGACCCTGCTGGACAGGCTCGGCGGCGACATGGGCGACTTCGGCACCAAGCTCGGCACCTCGGCGGCCTACTACCGGCAGGTCGAGCAGGACATCCACACCAACATGATCCACCCGGACACCCCGGTCCCGACCACCAAGGAGCCCGACCCGTTCGGCACCGTCGTCATCCCCGGCCCGGTGGGACCGCGCAGTGCGAAGGCGGTGGAGTAGCCGATGGACATCAAGACGCTGAACGGCGCCGACTTCGGCAACCTCGCCACCGCCAAGGGCGCCTTCGACACCCTCTCCACCGCCTTCGGACAGCACGTGGAGAACTGGCAGCACGAGGTCGTCGACCGGCTGACCCGCTCCGAGTGGACCGGGACGGCCGGCGGCCACGCCCAGACCCGGATGCAGACGCTGCACGACGAACTCCAGGCCGCCCAACAGGAGATCGGGCTCATCAGCCGGGCCCTCCAGGACGCCTCCGAGGCCTTCGTCGCCGCCCAGACCCACCTGTCCAACGCCCTCAACGACGCCAAGGCCCACAAGCTGACCGTCGCCCCCGACGGCGGGATCACCTGGGACAAGGACCCCAACTCCCCCAACTTCGCGGGCACGGACGCCGACACCCTGGCCAAGGACATCCAGAGCCGGATCACCGCCGCCCTCACCGAGGCCGACCACGCGGACCGGACGATCAGCAGCCGACTCGCCCACCTCACCACCAACGCGACCAACGCCACCGGACTCGACTCCACCGTCGCGAAGAACGACACGGCCGCCGCGAACGCGCTCCACCAGGTCCCCGCCGCGGGCACCGACCCCAACAGCGTCAAGGCCTGGTGGGACAGCCTGACCGACGAGCAGCAGCGGATGATGGCCCTCACCCACCCGGAGCAGATCGGCAACCTCGACGGCATCCCCGCCACCGGCCGCGACCAGGCCAACCGGATCACCCTCGCCAAGACGCACGCCGACCTCCAGCAGCGGCTCGACGCCCTCGGCCCGGAGCCCGACTCGGTGGTGGGCACGCCGTACGGCGCCGTCGAGCCCCCGGACCACAAGCTCTGGAAGCAGGAGCACGACGGGCTCGTCGACCAGCTGAACGGCATCAAGGCGATCGAGGACCGGATGAAGGTCCCCGTCGACGCCAACCATCCGCAGACCTACCTGCTCGGCTACGACAACGCCGGTCGCGGCCACGCCATCGTCGCGAGCGGCAACCCGGACACCGCCGACAACGTCTCGACGTACGTCCCCGGCACCGGAGCGCGGCTCGGACACATCGGCAGCGACATCGAGCGCTCGGACGCCATGGTCGCTGCGGCCAACGCCGCCGGCACCGGGAAGACCACCTCCTCGATCACCTGGATCGGCTACGACGCCCCGCAGTCCCTCGCCGATGCCACGGACGACCAGTACGCGAAGGACGCGGAGAAGAAGCTGGTCGGCTTCGAGAACGGATTGCACGCCACCCACAACGGGACCATCGGCAACAACACGATCCTCGGGCACAGCTACGGCACCACGACCATCGGCTACACCATGAAGGACCACGGGCTCCCGGTCGACAACGTCGTCCTGATCGCCAGCCCCGGCGCCGGCGTCGACTCCGCCAAGGACCTCCGCATCGACCCGTCCCACGTGTACGCGGCGCAGAGCCCGTCCGACATGATCGGCATGGCCGCCGCCATCGACCCCGGCGGAATGGCGCAGAACGTCTGGGACAACACGGTGAGCAACCTGCCCTTCGTCGACGACGACGACCACCACCTGATCCACGGCCGCCAGACCACCGTGTCCGACTTCGGCGCGAACGTCATGCCGGTCGACCCCAAGGCCGGGCACTCCGACTACTGGAACAACGGCTCGCCGACGCTGGCCGCGATGGGGCAGGTCATCGCGGGCACGTAGCGGCCGCCTCCTCGGCGGCAGGGGCCGCAGCCGTTCACACCGGGTGCGGCCCCTGCCGCCGTCCCTGCTCCTGCTCCTGCCGCTACTCCTGCCGCACGGCCGCCGCCAGGTGCGCACGGAACCAACGGTGGGCAGGATCGGCCGAGTTGCGCGGGTGCCAGGCCATCCCCAGTTCCAACGGCGGGAGTTCGAGCGGGATCGGGAAGGTGCGCAGGCCCAGCGCCTCGAAGGCCTCCGGCAGCCAGTCCGCGGCCCCGAGCGTCACCAGGTCGGAGTCCCGGGCCAGCAGCATCGCGGCGGTGTGGCTGGGCACCACCACCGCGACCCGGCGGCGCAGGCCGCGCTCGGCCAGCGCCGCGTCGATCGGCCCGAGCCGCTTGCCGCGCCGCGAGACGCCGATGTGGTCGGCGGCGGCGAACCGCCGGGCGGTGATCCGCCCGTCGAACAGCGGGTGCCCGGCCCGCGCCACGCCGGCCACCGGCGCCGTCACCAGCGGCCGGGTGCGGATCTCCGGGTCCAACTGCCCCAGCACGCCGACCTCGACGTCCACCCGCCCCTGGCGCAGGCCCGGTCCGCCCTCCAGCGACTCCGGCAGGAACAGCACGTCCACGCCCGGGGCCTCGGCCCGGATCCGCCCGGTCAGCCGGCCGGCCGCCCGGACCAGCACCGCGTCCGTGCTCTGCACCGTGAAGGTCCGCTCCAGGTGGACCGGGTCGAAGCCCGCCCCGGGCCGCAGCACGTTGTCGCAGCCCCGCAGCAACTCCGCCACCTCCTCCCGCAGTTCCAGCGCCCGCGGGGTCGGCACCAGCCCCTGCCCGGCCCGCACCAGCAGCGGGTCGCCGACCGCGCGGCGCAGCCGGGCCAGCATCCGGCTCGCCGCCGCCGGCGAGGTGCCGAGCCGCTCGGCGGCCCGGGTCACGCTGTTCTCCTGGAGCAGGGCGTCCAGCGCCCGCAGCAGGTTGAGGTCCATCAGTGGGCTCCTGAGCTGCAGTTTTGCGTCTGGGGCAATGATCCCGTGCCGATCCTTGCATGGCTCGACCGGCCTGGGGCGAGCACAGTGGGAACCGTTCACGAAGCACCCGCCGGCACCCACCGGCCACCCACCAGGAGTTCCCGTGCCGAACACCCCCCTCGACGCCCGCGCCCACCTCGACACCCGCGCCCAGCTCGACGCCCGCGCCCACCTCGCCGGCGACGTCCTCGCCGTCGTCAGCCAGAGCGGCCCGACCGTCTCCTTCTTCGACGCCGCCACCGACGCCCTGCTCGACACCGTCGAAGTCCCGGCCCAGCCGCACGAGCTGTGCTTCGACCCGACGCAGCGCCTGCTCTGGTGCACCAGCGCGTACCGCTCCGGCTACTACAACGCCCACGACGGCCACAGCACCGAACTGACCGTCATCGACGCCGACACCCGCACCGTCGTCGAGGTGATCGACCTCGCCCCCGAGCACGGCCCGCACGGCCTGGCCCTGGACCCGGTCCGCGGCCGGCTCTACGTCAGCGTCGAGGCCTCGGCGGACCGACCCGGCGGCGTGGTGGTCGTCGACACCGCGACCCGCCGCCCGCTCGGCCGGATCGACACCGACGCCCCGGGCCCGCACTGGTTCGCCATCTCCCCGGACGGGCGCACCGGTTACGCCACCAACAAGGAGGCCCCGTACGTCTCCGTGGTCGACCTCGACCGCGGCACACTGACCGCCAAGATCACCGTCCCCGGCAGCGAGGGCCTGGCCGTCTCCGCCGACGGCGCCCGGGTGTACGTCGGCGGGCCCTACCTCGGCTTCGCCGGGAAGCCCGACGCCGCGCCCGGCATCCGCGTCCTGGACACCCGTACGGCCTCCGTGGTCGACGTGCTGCCGACCGGCTCCGCCGTCCTGCCGGTCCACCTGACCAGCAGCGGCCGCCTCCTGGCCGGCGAGATCCACGCCACCACCAGCCCCGACTCGCCGCTCGGCCGACAGGACCCCGGCTGCCTCACCGTCTTCTCCGCGGCCACCCACCGCAGGCTCGGCTCCGTCGAGGTCGGCCGGTTCCCGCTGACCATCACCTCCTCTCCCGACGGCCGGTTCGGCTACGTCGCCTCCGTCGTCTCCTCGACCGTGGACGTCGTCGACCTCGACACCCTGACCCCGGTCACCCGCCTCACCGTCCCCAAGCTCGCCGAGCCCGGCGCCCACGGCCTGGCCTACCTGCCCCGCCCGGCCTGACCCCTCCCGGCTCCGTGCTCCGGGCCGCGGCAGGAGTCTTGCCGCCGCCCGGTGCCGGGCGCATCCTGGGGCCCACCCGTCGTACCGGGAAGGAGAGGGGACAGGATGCGACGCCGCCTCGGGGCGCTCTGGTCGACGCTGGCACTGGTGACGGCGCTCGGCCCGGCCACCGCCTGCGATCCGGCCCTCGACCCCGGCACCTACCGCCACCCGGTGCCGCTCCCCGAGGCCGCCCCGCCCTCCGCCCAGTGGATCGCGGACCTCGTCGGCGGACTCAACCTGCCGCCGCAGTGCCCGAAGCCGACCCTGGCGACCATGGTCGTCCTCGACACCGACGGGCAGACCCGGGCCGTGGCCCTCTGGCTGCCGGACAACCTCGACGTCTGCTACGCCGTCGTCAACCACGCGGGCGTCACGCCCACCACCGTCTGGTTCGCCGCCATCGCCGACCTCGTCCCCCGCACCCCGATGCCCGCCGACACCACGGCGGGCGTGGACTCCTACGCCTTCACGGCCTACCGCGGCCAGGTGGACGACATCACGGTCTCCGGCGACCCGGACCACCTCGTCAGCCCCGTCCGGCGCCGCACCCTCGACCTCGGCGCCGGCGACCTCGTCACCTTCGCCGCCTACCACTACCGGATCCCCCCGACCGGCCGCCCGCTCACCCTCACCCTCTGCACCCCCACCGGCACCTGCCGCGACGCCCACTGACGCACCGTCACCTCCGTGCGGGACCGGGACGGTTCCGTGACCCCGCAGCGCCTTGTCGGCCACCCCGCCCTGGCCGACCCTGGATCCATCGGAGCGCTACAGGGGGTACGCGATGAAAGGCCTTGCGGGACTGGTGAGTTCGGCGGCCGTCCTGGCCGCCGTGACGGCCTGCGGAGTCTTCGCCGACGACGGGGCGCCGCGCCACGCAGTGGTGCTGCCCGAACCGGCGCCGCCGTCCGCCCAGTGGATCGTCGACGCCGTCGACCGGCCGGGGCTCCTGGTGAAGCAGTGCCCGAAGCCGACCCTCGCCACCCTCGCGGTACTCGACGACGACGGGCACTCCCGAGCGGTCGCGTTCTGGTTGAAGGACAACCTCGACGTCTGCTGGGTACACCTCGGCGACCCGTGGGACGGAACCGAGTTCATCCCGATCGACGATCAGACCAGGGACACGGAGCTGGTGGCGAACGGGGTACTGGGGCCGGAGCAGTACCTGTTCACCGCCTTCTCCGGCCGCCAGGACGACGTCAAGGTGACCGGCGACACCGACCACGTCGCCGCCCCACCCCGCTTCCGCGCGGTCGACCTCGGTGGCGGCAGGTTCGTCACCTTCGCCGAGTTCCGCCTCCTGTCGCCCACCCACGGCGAGGACCTCACGGTGTACCTCTGCCCCACCTCCGGCGACTGCCACTACACGAGCCCCTCCGCCACCGAGTTCCCCGCCCTCCCGACCCCCGAGTCATCCCCCAAGAGCACCCCCTAAGGGAGTGAACGCGCACGCCAGAGGGCATGGCAGGTCGTGGCAGTCAGTCCGTCGAGCGTGAGAAGGTAACGCGCATGAAGCCCATCAATTTCGTCCTCAACGTCATCTGGCTGCTCTTCTGCGGCATCTGGATGGCCATCGGGTACGTCGTCGCCGGAATCATCTGCTGCGTGCTGATCGTGACCATCCCGTTCGGCATCGCCTCGTTCCGGATCGCCGGCTTCATACTGTGGCCCTTCGGACGGACGACCGTCGAGCGGCCGGACGCCGGGGCGGCGTCCTGCGTCGGCAACGTGATCTGGTTCGTCTTCGCCGGGTGGTGGCTGGCGATCGCGCACCTGGTGACCAGCATCCCGCTGTTCCTGTCGATCATCGGGATCCCCTTCGGCTGGGCCAACCTCAAGATGATCCCGATCTCGCTGATGCCGCTCGGCCGCGAGATCGTCTCCACCGACGAGGCCTGGGGCACCCGGTACTGAGCGCCACCACCGACGCTGATGGCCGACGAGGGAGCCTCCTCGTCGGCCATCAGCGTTCGTGCTGGTCAGATCTGCGGACATCACCCTGGACCACGAACGTCTGCGCTTCTGCCTCCACCCGCCGGCCCCGGAACCGCTGCCGAGGTGCAGGATCAGGCCGGTACCAGGTCCGCGTAGAAGATCACGTTCCCGGTCCGGTGCCCGTCCCTGATCTCACCACCGCAGGTCAGCAGCCGCAGTTCCGGCCGGTCGGTGGCGCCGTAGACCTTCTCGGTCGGGAAGGCCTTCTTGTCCACCTTCTCGATCTCGCGGACCGCGAAGACGGCCGTGGTGCCGTCCTCACGGGGCACCGCGATCCGGTCGCCGAGCCTGATCTTCTCGACGTCCTTCATCAGGGCCGGCCCGTGCCTGGTGTCGAAGTGGGCCACGAGCACGGACGCCCCCGGTTCACCCGGGGTCGGACTCCCCTCCCACCACCCCGGAAGGTCCGCCTCCTTGGCGGGATCCGGCACCCCGAGCTCGCCCTTGTCGTCGATCTTCAGATCGACCATCCTCTTCGCGTCGACACCGGCCGACCCGATCTTGAGCCCCGTCGGCCGGGACTTCGGAAGGGAGGCCGCCGCAGTGGCCGGCGACGCGGTAGCGGTGCTGACGATCTCGGGGGCGGCGGGGAGCACAGGGCTGTCCCCACCGCCGCAGGCGGTGAGCAGGGCAGCCGCCGCGACGGCGACCGCAACGACGGTGACGCGGGTTCGGGTCATGGGTGTCCTCCGGGCAGGCATGGAACGGCCGCCGGGCGGGGGGAACCCACTCGCGCGGCGGCCGTCGATCGAGGGATCAGACGTTGCCGCGGCCGCGCCACAGCAGCACGAAGCCGAGGCCAGCGGCGCCGACGGCGGCCGCACCGGCCCCGCCGTACACCAGCTCGGCGCTGTCACCGGTGCCGACGCCCTCGGCACCGGCCTTCACGCCGCCCTTGGGCGTGACCGCCGCTTTCTTGTCACCGGGCTGGCCCTTGTCACCCTTGTCACCCTTGTCACCAGGCTGACCCTTGTCACCCGGGGTGATCTTGGTGGCCGTCACCTTGCCGTCGGAGGCCAGGGCGAAGCTGTAGTCACCGTGCCGCCCCGTGGAATCGCCGGGGTTGGTCAGCGTGGCCAGGTCCCCGCTCATACCCCTGCGGATCTTCGCGGTGTACGCCGCGATCTTGCCCGTCCGGGTCGAGACGACCTGCTCGTGGACGTCGGCCACATAGCCGTCGGCCAGCTCCTGCGTGTTCGGCACCTCCTCGACCGTCAGAATTCCCTTGGAGTCCATGGTGAAGTCGTAGTTGTGGAGGCGGCCGGTCCTCACACGATCGACCCTCAGCTCGATGGACTCGCCAGTCAGGTCATAGGTGATGGTCACCCCGATCGGATTGTCGCTCTTGTACCGCGTGCTGTAACCGTCGGGCAGGTCGTGGGACTTTGCCTTCGACGCGGCCTGCAGTGCGTTGGACGAAGGGGCGTGCCCGGTGTCGGCGGCGTGGGCTAGGCCCAGGGGGAGGGACAGGGCCGCCGTGGCACCCACGACGGTGACAGCAACTCGGAGAGCGGAACGCATTTTTCGCGAATCCCCTTGTCTCGCTGACCGAGATCAGCGACTCATCGGATGAATTTCGGGAAGCGTACGTTCGACCAAGGAGAGACAAGTAATACGCCTGAACGGGCCTTCAGGTACAAGACCAACCGCCCGCCGGGAGTTCACTTCAGTGGATTCACCAAAGGTGACCGAACCCGCCCCAGAAGGTCCTGCAGTCCTGAAACCGTTGGGGTTCTGAGTTATTGACCTTGCGTGGGTGAGCCGCCTGGGGACGCTCTGCTCTTGTCGCCGTCGGCACAGGAGGTGGAGCGGCAGGCCGTGGTGGAGCATCGACCCTGTGAGCTCGGGCTTGCCGGCCAGTTGTGGACGCCCTCACAGGTCGGCTCCGACCGAGTCGCGTCGCCGCAGCCCTCATCTGGCTCGGCAGACTCCCCACCTGAGATGACTCCTCAAGTGCATCTGTGGGGGCGACAAAGGTGAATGGGGATTCATCCTCTGTCGACGATGTATCGATTGTTCTCCGGCCGCGTGGACGATCGATCCTCGCCCGGACCTCTCAGTCGAGAGGAACGGTGGCGCGGACGTGCCAACCGTCCTGGTGCGGGCCGGCACTGACAGTGCCGGCCAGGCTCTGGATGCGCTCGGCAAGGGCGAGAAGTCCGGTGCCACCTCCGGTGCGGTTGCGTGTTCGCAGCGCCTTCCTGCCGCCGTGGTCGGCCACGGACACCGACACAGCGCCGACAGAGGAACGGGTGGCCGAAACCGAGAACCGGGTAGCGCGGGAAGAATGTCGGCGGATGTTGATGAGTGCCTCGAGCACCAGCCTGTAGACGGCGTCCTCAACCTCGGGCGGGGCAGCGCCGATCACGATACGGTCGATCAGGTCCGCCAGGCCGAAGGCCCTCGTTATCGACCTGCCCCCGGAGCCCAAGGTCACCAGCACCTCGGCCGCTTCGACCCCCAGTGCCGTCGCACGGGCGATGCCGAAGGCGCGCCCGACCGGGATGAGGATCGAGGCGGCCGGTGTCGACAGCAGGAAGATGGTCGACCTCGAGCTCGACGCCACGGGCGAGCTCGGTGTCCCGGATCCCGACACCGACGCGAACAGCCCCGGCTGGTGGACCGGGAGCGTCACCCCGGGTGAGACCGGGATCGCCGTCCTGGTGGCGCACTTCGACACCAGGCACGGCCCTGCGCTGATGAAGGACGTCGAGAAGGTCGAGCTGGGCGACACCGTCGTCGTCCGGCGCGAGGACGGCAGCACCGCGGAGTTCAGGATCCGTGAGATCCAGAACGTGAACAAGAAGGACTTCCCGACCGACAAGGTCTACGGTGCGACCGACCACGCCGAACTCCGCCTGCTGACCTGCGGCGGCGGGATCGAGCACGGGCACCGCACCGACAACATCATCTTCTACGCCGACCTCGCCGCGTAACGCGCGCCTCCCACGGGCGGCGGATCGGCGACGCCGCGGCCCGTCCCCGCCCGGGGGCGGGCCGCGGGCGTTCCCGGGGTCAGAGGCCGAGAATGCGCAGCGCCTGCGCGCGCATCTCGACCTTGCGGATCTTGCCGGTGACGGTCATCGGGAACTCCTCGACCACGTGCACGTAGCGCGGGACCTTGAAGTGGGCCAGCCGCCCGGCGCAGTAGGCGGCCACGGCCTCGGCGGTGAGCGGCTCGGCGCCCTCGCGCATCCGGATCCAGGCCATCAGCTCCTCGCCGTACCTGGGGTCGGGGACGCCGATCACCTGGACGTCGAGGACGTCGGGGTGGGTGTAGAGGAACTCCTCGATCTCGCGCGGGTAGAGGTTCTCCCCGCCGCGGATGACCATGTCCTTGATCCGGCCGGTGATGGCGAGGTAGCCGTCCGCGTCCATCACCGCGAGGTCCCCGGTGTGCATCCAGCGGGCCGCGTCGACGGCCTCGGCGGTGCGCTCGGGCTCGTCCCAGTAGCCGAGCATGACGGAGTAGCCGCGGGTGCACAGCTCGCCGGGCTCGCCGCGCGGGACGGTGCGGCCGGTGGCCGGGTCGACGACCTTGACCTCCAGGTGCGGGCCGACCCGGCCGACGGTGGAGACCCGGCGCTCGACCGGGTCGTCGGTGCGGGTCTGGGTCGAGACCGGCGAGGTCTCGGTCATGCCGTAGCAGATCGACACCTCCGCCATGCCCATCCGCTCGATGACCTCCTTCATCACCTCGGCCGGGCAGGGCGAGCCCGCCATGATGCCGGTGCGCAGGCTGCCCAGGTCGTAGCGGTCGAAGTCCGGGTCGGCGAGTTCGGCGATGAACATGGTCGGCACGCCGTACAGCGAGGTGCAGCGCTCGGCGGCGACGGCGGCCAGGGTGGCGCCGGGTTCGAAGGAGGGGGCCGGGATGACCACGCAGGCGCCGTGCGAGGTGGCGGCGAGGTTGCCCATGACCATGCCGAAGCAGTGGTAGAAGGGCACCGGGACGCAGATCCGGTCCTGCTCGGTGTAGTCGAGCAACTCGCCCACGAAGTAACCGTTGTTGAGGATGTTGTGGTGCGAGAGGGTGGCGCCCTTGGGGAAGCCGGTGGTGCCCGAGGTGTACTGGATGTTGATCGGGTCGTCGGGGGCCAGCTCGCCCTGGCGGGCGGCCAGCGGGGCGGGGTCGGCGGCGCGGCCGGCGGCCAGCACCTCGTCCCAGGCGGGGCTGCCGAGCAGCAGCACCCGCTCCAACCCGGCGCAGCGGGGCCGGACTTCGCCGATCATCCCGGCGTAGTCCGAGGTCTTGAAGCGCTCGGCGGCGACCAGCAGCCGGATCCCGGCCTGGTTCAGCACGTACTCCAGCTCGTGCGCCCGGTAGGCCGGGTTGACGGTGACCAGGACGGCGCCGAGCTTGGCGGTGGCGTACTGGGTGAGCGTCCACTCCGCGCAGTTGGGGGCCCAGATGCCGACCCGGTCGCCCTTGGCGATGCCGAGCTCCAGCAGGCCGAGGGCCAGCGCGTCGACGTCGGCGGCGAGTTGGGCGTACGTCCAGCGGCGGCCGGTGGGGCGGTCGACCAGGGCGTCGCGGTCGGGGAAGGCGCGCACCGCGCGGTCGAGGTTCTCCCCGATGGTGTCGCCGAGCAGCGGGACGGCCGAGGTCCCAGAGGCGTAGCTGCGCTGGGCGGGCGGTGTCGGCACGGGCGGGCTCCTGGGTGCGGCGGTGCGGGACAGGGGACCATGCTCGCGGTCCCCGGCCCGCGCCGCCACCCCCGAACGGGGGTACCGGCACGGCACCGGGGCCGCCCGTCGGCTGCGACGGACGGCCCCGGTGCGCGGGTCAGGCGTTGATGCAGGTGTTGCCGAAGGCCGGGTTGAGGATGCTGATGACGCCGATCGAGTTGCCGCAGACGTTGGCCTCGAGGTTGATCGGGATCTGGATCTGGTTGCCGGAGAGCACACCGGGCGAACCGAAGGCGACACCGTTCGCGGTCGCGCCGCTGGCGGCGGCGGTGCCGGCACCGGCGATGACGGCCACCGCGGCGAGCGCGGTGGCGGCGAGGGTGGTGCGAATACGCATTGCGTCACTCCTTGAGAGGGTGGCGGAACTCCGTGTGACGATCACACTCGCACCGATCGAACTCCACGGCAGGCCGGAAGCGGCCGAATTGGTCAGCCCGAGGGCGTGTCGCCCTCCCGCCGACCCTCCCGCAGGCCCTCCCCCGGCTCCGCACCCGACCCGCCGAACCCGGACACGCTCAGTGATCCCAGCAGCTCCCGGGCCGGTTCCAGCCCCGGTTCGGCCTCCAGCGCGCGGTGCAGCAGGCCGAGCGCGAGCGCCCCCTCCCCCGCCCCCAGCGCCGTCAGGGCCCGGTTGTAGTCGATCCGACCGGCGTAACGCAGCCGGAACAGCACGCCCAGGTCCTCCCGGCAGGACGGGCAGCCCAGCGACCGCCGGTCCGCCGGGACCTTGCACAGCGGGCAGCGGACCTCCGGCTCCTCGGGCGCTCCGGGCACGGCAGGTACGTCGGGAGTGGTCATCGCGGACCGGCCTCCTCCGGGCGCACCGGGCCGAGCGACTCGGCGGCCGGCTCGCTGCCCAGTTCCCGCTGCGCCTGGGCGTACAGCGCCAGCAGGTTCGACATGTGGGTGTTGACCGCCTCCATGTTGGGCGCCTCCACCGCCTCGTCCAGGCCGCGCAGCTCCGCCATGATCCGCTGCCCGAGGGCCGGCGACACCATGTTCTGGTTGACGTAGATGTTGCACATGGTGAGCATCCGGAAGGTGTGGCCGAGCGAGTCGCACAGCTCGTCCGCCTTCTGGGCCGCGCGCATCGCGCCCTCCCAGTCGGCCGCCTCCCGGCGCAGGCGCAGCTCGGCGGCCACCGAGCGCAGCCGGTCCAGGTCGCTCGGGTCCAGGTGCTTCTCGCAGTAGTGGATGAACAGGCTCAGGTAGGCCTCCGAGCCGCGCACCCAGCGCTGCGCCTTGAGCTGGCGCTGCGCCCGCTCCAGCGCCTCGTCCACCGACCGGCCGCGGGTCTGCCCGGCCGCCAGGTCGTCCAGGGCGTCCATCAGCCGCTGCGCCTCGCGCATCTCGGCCTCGGTGAGCTCGCCGCCCCAGCGGTCGGTGAAGGACTCGATCTGCCGCTGCTGCTCCTCGACCTGCACCTTCAACTCGGGGTCGAGGGTGACCCGCTCCAGCTTGACGGTCTTCTCGGCGCCGCCCTGGATCCGCACCGACAGGGTGATGGTGCGGTCGCGGTCCAGGCCGAAGGAGACCTCCACCGGGGTGCGGCCGCCGAGGCCCTCGGGCAGGCGCAGGGTGAGGTGGCCGATCAGCTCGTTCTGCTGGGCGATCTCGTGCTCGCCCTCGTAGACGGCGATCTCCAGCCGTTGGCGGCCGCTGCCGGAGACCACGAACTCCCGGCCGACCGGCGAACTGGTCGGGTAGCTGGTGTTCTTGGGGATCATGACGGCCAGCCGGCCGTCGTTGAGCTCGATGCCGAGGTTCTTCGGGGTGATGTCGAAGGGGTTGGTGACCTGCATCAACTCGCCGCAGCCCGCACAGACTTCGCTGCCCGGTGGGTTGACGGTGGCGCAGGAGGAGCAGCGCAGGCCGACGTCCTCGGCGGCGGTGGAGGCCACCTTGGTGTGGCCCGGGGCGGCCGAGTTGAGCGGCTCACCGCACAGTTCGCAGGCGGTGACGCCGGGGGCGGCCGGGGTGCCGCACTGCGGGCAGTTGTCGGCGCGCAGCGCGGTGGTGGCCTGGGACTGCTGCGGGATCCTCGCGCCGGAGCCGGCCTCGCCGTCGGCGGACGAACCGTCCATCTCCTGGGCGCACTTGGGGCAGGCCGACGCCCCGGCCTCGACCGGGACGTGGCAGGTCGGGCAGGAGACCCGGTCGCCGCCGAGCAGGGAGGTCGCGCAGTTGGCGCAGTTGGAGGCCGAGAGGTCCCCGGGGGCCCGGCACTCCGGGCACTCCACCTCGCCGACCAGGGCGCACTGCACGGCCGCGCCGAGCGCCACGCACTGCATCGGGTTGACGCCGCGCTTGATCCGGCGGGTGCCGAACACCTCGCCGAGGCGCCGCTCGACCAGCGGGATCGCGGTCGAACCGCCGACCAGCACCACCTCGTCGACGTCCCCGACGGTCAGGTTGGCCTGCATGATCGCCTTGTGGGTCAGCTCGATGGTCCGCTCGATCTGGGCCTCGATCAGCTCCTCGAAGCGGGCCCGCTCGAACTCCGTCTCCAGCACCAGCTGTCCGGCGCCCAGGCCGGGCAGGATCACTTCGGAGGACTGCTGGTTGGACAGCTCGATCTTGACCGTCTCGGCCGTCGAGGCGATCTTCGGGCGGTCCCGCAGGTCCGGCTGGTAGTCGGAGCCGTACTCCTCGCGGATGTCCTCCAGCAGCGCGGTGGTGATCGCCCGGTCGAAGTCGTCGCCGCCCAACAGGTTGTCGCCCTCGATGCCGAGCACCGAGACCGAACCGGGCACCAGCAGCAGGATGGAGATGTCGAAGGTGCCGCCGCCGAGGTCGTACACCAGGACGGTGCGGCCCTCGTCCCCGGCGTCGCTCGCCAGCCCGTACGCGAGCGCGGCGGCGGTCGGCTCGTTGATGATCCGCAGCACGTGCAGGCCGGCCATCCGGCCCGCCTCCTGGGTGGCGGCCACCTGCCGCTCGCCGAAGTACGCGGGGACGGTGATCACCGCCCGGTGGAAGGGCTCCCCGAGACGCTGCTCGGCGTCCTGCTTGAGCCGGTGCAGGATGATCGCGGAGATCTCGATCGGGGTGTAGGAGCGGCCGTTGAACCAGACGTTGACGTCGCCGTCGGTGCCCGCGGTGACCTTGTAGTCGACCTCCTTGAGCGCCGCCTGGACCTGCGGGTCCTTGAACTTGCGGCCCATGAAGCGCTTGACCGAGCGGATCACGTTCGCGCCGTCGATGGCGATCCGGCTGCGCGCGGTCGAACCGACCAGCAGCTCGCCCTTGCGGCCGCTGCCGACCACGGAGGGCGTGGCCTCCTGGTTCTGCCGGTTGAAGATGATCTCCGGCGCGCCCCGGCGCAGGTGGGCCACCACGGAGTTGGTGGTGCCCAGGTCGATGCCGAGTGTGCGGTACATGTCGTTCCCCTCTTGCCCCTCGTGGTCCTGGCTACTTCTTGCGTTTGGCGCGCTTGGCCGGCCGGCCCGGCGCCTTGGCGTGCCGACGGACCCGGGGCGGCACCGGCCTGGCGGCGGGGTCGGGCGCGGCGGCCGTCGGCTGCTCGGGCTCCTTCGGCTCCTCGGACTGCTCCGGCTCCTCAAGCCCGATCCGCGCGCTGCGCGGGTCCTCGACCGGCACCGGCACCGGCTCCGGCACCGACTCCGGTGCCGACTCCGCCGCCGACTCCGCTGCGGCGACCACCACTTGGGCCCGGCGCAGCACCTCCTGCTCCCAGAAGAAGCCGGTCACCACCGTCTGCAGCACCGTCTCCGGCGCCACCCCCGGCCGCACCTCGGTGCCCACGATCTCGGTCAGCGCCGGGTCGGCCGCCAACCCCTCCAGCCGCATCGGCCGGACCCCGGCCTTGGCCAGCCGGCCGAGCAGCCGCCGACGGGTCGCCTCCAGCCCGGCGCCGCGGCCGAGCGCCACCAGCTCGCGGTCCAGCCCGAGGGCGGTCAGCGCGTCGTCCACCTCGATCAGGACGCCCAGCAGTTCCCGCTGCTCGGCCCGGGCCTGCTGCTTCTGCTCGGTCAGCTTGTTGCCCAACAGGGAGGACCGGAAGAGCAGTTGGGTGAACTTGGCCTCCAGGTCGACGGCCTCCGCACCCGGCGGGACCTCCAGCGGCCGGTGGCCGTCGAGCAGGGCTGCGGTCGGTACACCGGCCGGTGCGGTCGGTGCGGTCGGCCCGGCGGGTGCGGTCGGTGCGTCGGTCATTGCGGGACCTCGATCTGGGGCAGCACGGACAGGTCGGCCGCGTAGCGGGCGGGGACGGGCGGTTCGGGGTCGGCGCCGCCGGGGGCGGGCTCGGCGAAGTCGGCGGCGGCCTCGGCCCGGTGCAGGGCGAGCAGGGCCGGGGCCGGCGGGAGGCCGGGGCGCTCGATCACCAGCAGCGGTTCGGCCAGCGCGGGGGCGAGCAACTCGGCGGCCTGGTCGACCGGTTCGGGCGGCAGCGGCTGTTGGAGGTCCACCTCCAGGCGCCGGTCCGGGTTGCGCAGCAGGGCCGCGGCGTCCTGGATCTGCTGGCGGCTGTACCGGCCCGCCTTGAGCGCCTTCCCGACCGAGAGGTTGATCTCGCGTACCCCGGCCGTGAGCGGGATGCCCAGGACCTCGTACGGCGACGGTTCGTGCAGTGGCATGGCGGGCGGTCTCTCTCCTCACGGTCCGGACGGGGCAGGGGGGTTGGGGGTAGCGGGCTGGGCGGTGCGGTCGGTGCGGACGCGGTGCACGGGCTACGACGGCGCCGGCCGTCCGGCGGTTGCGGGGCCGGTCAGTAGCGGCGGCCGAGCTTGTTGATCCGGTCCGCCAGGGCACGCAGTTCGCGGTCGTGGGGATTGTGCTGGAGGGCCAGTTCCATCGCCCCCTGGGCCTCCAGGTGGTTGCCGGCGTTGGCCCGGGCGACGGCGAACGAGCTGAGGACGATGCCGAGTTCGGTCTTGAGCTTGGCGGTGTCCTCCGGCGCGACGGCGAGTTCGAGCGCCTCGCGCAGCAGGCCGATCGCCTCGACGTAGAGGCGCTCCTCGTAGAACGAGATCGCCCGGCTGCGCCAGACGCTGACCATCAGGCCGCGGATCTCGGCCGAGTCGTCGTAGGACCTGGCCTTGTGGAGCATCGCGGCCTGGGCCTGGAAGGTGCTGTTCTGCATGTGGTCGATGACGTGGTTGGCGAGCAGCACCGAGACCCGGCGGCCCGCCTCGCTCGCGGCGTCGCCCTCCCAGTCCGGGTCCCAGACCAGCGCCTCCAGCATCCGGGCGAGGGCGCGGGCGCTGTCGTCGACGAAGGCGGCGGAGCGGGCCAGTTGGCGCAGCACGAAGGCGAGGCCCCGGCGGTTCTCGGGGTCGTCGTCGAGTTCGATCAGCCGCTTCCACGTCCCGACGGCTTCCTGGAGTTCCGCGTCGGAGGCGTCCACCCGGCTGAGCTGACCGGCCCGGTTGCCGAGGGCGGCGCGCAGGAAGTGCCGGGCGGTCGGGTCGCCGGGGGCGAGCTCGGCGCTCTTGGCCAGCAGTTCGAGGGCGCGCAGGTAGTCCTTCTCCTCGTTGTTGATCTTGCGGGCCCACTGGGCGTAGGTCGCGCCGAGGTCGCCGCGCACCTCCGGGTCGTCCGGGGCCAGCGCGAAGGCCTTCTCCAGCAGTCCGGCCGCGCCCTCCTGGTCGTCCACGCTGCTCTTCAACAGGGCGCGGGCGGCCCGGACCCCGGACTCGGCGGCCACCTTGGCCACCTCGACGGGCAGCACCAGGCCGGGGACGCTCCGGGCCCGGGTGAGGCAGTCCAGCGCCTCCCGCCAGTCCTGGTTGCGGTGGTGCTCCCGGGCCTGGCTGACCAGGGCCGCGCCGAGCAGCGACTGCCAGGCGGCGCCGCGCTCGCCCTCGGCGACCGCGTCCAGCGCGGCGACGGCGGCCGCCTGCCGGCCCTGGAGGTGCAGGTACTGCTGCGGGCCGAGCGCGCCGAACAGGCCGAGGGCTCGGCCGAGCGCGGGCCCCGAGGCGGCCCCGGGGCCGCGCCGCCAGGCGCCGACGGCCTGCTGGTAGGCCTCGCCCCAGCCGGCCAGTTCGGCGCGCAGCAGCCGGTCCAGGCCCGGGCCGAGGACCAGCCGGCGGGTGGGGCGCCCGGGCAGGGCTATCCGGACGTCCTCCTGGGCGAAGGCGTCCGCGGCGTGGGACTCCATGCCCAGGCGCAGCGTCCACGCGGTGGTCTCGTCGCCGCTGCGGCCGGCGGCCCGGTCGAGGGCGCGCAGGTCCTCGCGGAGGCGGTCGGTGAGCGCGGTGCGGGCGGCGGCGGTGCGCTGGGGGTCGGCCTCGCGGCCGGTGGTCCGGGCGGTCTCGGTCCAGAGCTCCTCGCGGTGCAGGGCGGCGACCAGGCAGCCGATCGTCCAGGCCCAGGCCTGCTCGTCGGCGGCCTCGGCCACGGTCCCGTCGGCCGCTCCCGTCGCCGTCGCCCCGGTGGCGGCCGCGAAGCGGTAGCCGGCCAGCCCGAGGGCGTGCAGCAGCCGGGGGTGGGCGGGGTCGTCGAGCAGCAGCGCGCGGTAGGCCCGGTAGGCCTCGCGGTGGCGGCCCTCGACGGCGTGCTGGTGGGCCTCGTGCTCGCCGAGCAGCACCAGCGCGGCGGCCGCCTGCGGGTGGCCGGGCGCGAGGGCGAGGGCCCGGCGCAGGTCGCCGGCCGCCCGGCCGTGCTGCTCGGCCGCGAGGGCGGCGCCGGCCCGGCGGACCAGGACGGCCGCCCGGGCCGGGCCGGCCTCCTCGGGCAGATCGGCCAGGGCCTCGTCGAGGCGGCCGAGTTCGGCGCGCAGCAGGGCGAGGTCGAGCCGTACCGGTGCGGCGGCGGCGCCGTCGCCGAGCGCCTCGGCCCAGCCGGCCAGGACGGGTTCGGCCTGTTCGGGGGTACCGGCCCGGCGGGCGCAGTCCAGGAGGGCGCGCAGGGCGGGGCCGGTGCAGTGGGTGCAGCGGGGCGAGGCGGATCCGGCCGGGGCGTGCAGGTGCTCGGCGCAGGCCTCCCGCCCGCAGCCTCCGCAGGCGCCGGTGGCGGGGCGGGCGCAGGCCGCGCAGTCGCCGACCGGGTCTGCGGCGGAAGCGGCCTCGAAGGAACCGGCCTCGGGGGAACCGGCGGCGGACCCGGCCGCGGGGGCGGTGAGGAAGTGCCGGTACCAGTCCAGTGCGGCGGCCCAGTTGCCGGCCCGTTCGGCCAGCAGGGCGCGCAGCCGGGCGAGCGCCGGGTCGCCGGCCGGGTCGGGGTCGAGCGGACCGAGCAGGGCGATGGTCTGCACCGGACGGCCCGCCAGCAGGGCGGCGGCGGCCAGGTGGTAGCGGTCGCGGGGCGCGGCGGCGGGGTCGAGCAGCGCGGTGACCCGCTCGGTCGCGCCCTCGGCGAGGGCGAGCGCGGCGCGCAGCCGGGACTGCCGGTGGGTGAGCGCGCCGGGCAGGGCGTCGGCCAGGGCGAGCGCGGCGGCGGCGGCCTCGCGCGCCTCGGCGCGGTCGCGGCCGGTGACCAGCAGGTGGGCGGCCTCGCGCAGGGCGGCCTCGCGCAGCGCGGACCGGTAGCCGGGGGCGCCGGGGTGTTCGGCGGCGGCCCGCTGCCACAGGGCGCGGGCGGCGGCCGGGTCGGCGGCCAGCCGGGTGCGGGCGAGCCGGTCGCGGGCCAGGGCCTGGCGGACGTGCAGTTCGGGGTCGTCCAGGGGTTCCCAGCGGGCGAGGGCGCCAGCCGGGTCGCCGGTGCGGGCGAGGGCGAGGCCGTGGTGGTAGGCGGCGATCCGGCTCCAGCGGGAGTCGGGTTCGGTGTCGGCCTCGGCGCGCAGTAGCGGCTCGGCCTCGGCGGCCCGGTCGGCGGCGGTCAGGGCGGCGCCGAGCCGGACCCTGGCGGGGCGCCAGTCGGGGACCTGGCCGAGGCCGGTGCGGTAGTCGGCGGCGGCCTCGGCGTGCCGCTGGGCCCGTTCGTGGACCAGGGCGAGGCCGAACCGGGCCGGGGCGAAGGAGGGTTGGACGGTGAGTGCGGCGGTGAACTGCTCCCGGGCCTGGTCGTCGGCGCCGAGCAGCAGGGCGAGCCGGCCGAGGGCGTAGCGCGGGCGCGGGTCGCCGGGGGTCTCGGTGGCGGCGGCCGCGAGGTCGGCCCAGGCGGCGTCGGTGGCGCCGAGGCGCTGCCGGGCGAGGCCGCGGAAGAGCAGGCTGTCGGTGCGCAGGGCCGGGCCGCGGCCCCAGGGGCCGGGGTCGCCGGGGCCGCGGCGCAGGGCTTCGTCGAAGGCGGCGGCGGCGGGTTCGTCCCGGTGCGCGGTGAACAGCTGGGCGCCCCAGCGGAACCAGAGTTCGGCGCCGCCGCCGGGGGCCGCGGCGGCGAGCAGCGGTTCGGCCTGCTCGGCGCGGCCGGTGGCGTTCAGCAGGGCGGCCCGGGCGAGGACCGGCCAGTCCTGGCCGGGCAGGGCGGCGAGGGCCCGGTCGGTGGCGTGGTCGCGCTGCTCGGGCGCGCCCTCGCGGCAGAGGTGCTGGAGCCACCGTACGGTGCGGGCGACGGCGTCGGCGTCCTCGCCCGAATCGGTTTCGGTGGCGCTGCCGGTTTCGGTGGCGGTGCCGGTGGCGCTGCCGGTGCCGGTGCCGGTGGTGGCGGCGGCCCGGAGGTAGGCGAGGACCGGGCCGAGGTCGCCGTCCGGGGCCTGGGTCCGTTCCTCGGCGAGCCGGCGCAGGCTCCAGCGGGGCAGTTGCCGGGCCGGGTCGGTGAGCAGCGGGAAGGCCTCGCGGTGCAGGGCGAGGGTGGCCTGCTGGTCGCCGGTGGGGATGGTGGCCTCGGCCTGGCCGAGCAGGGCGAGGCCGCGCTGGGTGCGCAGTTCGGCGGGTCCGGTGGCGAGTTGGCGGGCCAGCCGGGCGTAGCGGCGGCGGGCCTGCGGGGCCTTTCCGGCGGCGAGCTGTCCGGCGGCCGCGGCCAGGGCCTTGGCGACTCCGGCCGGGTCCAGGGTGGTTCGCCTACGGGCGAGCAGGACGGCGGCCGCCCCGGCCAGTGCCACCACGATCAGCAGCACCGCAAGCTGCAGCATGCACCGTCCCCCTGTGCCTCGATGTCGTCCCGCTTCATGATCAACATTCCCCGTACGACCATGAGTTGACGTTGTTTCGTGATGTTGCTCGGGCGCCCATCAGAATAGGCCCTCCTCCGGTCGGACGAACAGAAATGCGCACTATCCTGGGCAGCGCGCAGGCCGTACGGCAGTCGCGCGTCCGCAGTGGTGAGGAAGCGTCGGGGGTCGCGTGTCAGAATCTCGTTGGGTGCCCGGGCTCCGCTTCGGGCCCGAGTTCGACCCCGAACAGTACGAGCTGCTGGAGTTCCACCACCGGGGCGGCGAGGCCGAGGTGTGGCGGGCGGTGCGCACCGGGCACAACGGGATCAGGGAACTCGTCGCCGCGAAGATCATGCTGGAGCGCGACCCGTCCGAGGTGCGGCGCTGGCTCGGCCGCTGGGACGACGTCTCGCACAACGCCCACCGGCTCGGCGTCACCGACCTGGTGGTGCCCAGCTTCCTGCTCGGCCCCTCCCCGCACCGGCCCGGCGCGGCGCCCTCCGGCGGGCTGCTCGGCTACCAGATCTCGCCCTGGGTCGACGGCGTGCCGCTGCACACCTGGGCCCGGGCCCAGCGCGGCGGTCCGGCCGCGATGGCCGAGGTGCTGGCCCGGCTGTGCCGGATCGTCGACGAGCTGCACCGCAAACGCTGGGTCCACCGCGACATCTCCCCCGCCAACGTGCTGGTGGACGGCCAGGGCCTGGTCAAACTGATCGACCTGACCTTCCTCGCCCCGCTCGACCACACCCTGACCGTCGCCGTGTTCACCCCCGGGCACGTACCGCCGGAGGCCGAACAGGTCGGCGGCTTCCCCACCACCGCCAAGGACCTCTTCGCGGTCGGCACCCTCGCCCGCACCCTGCTGCTGCCCGACCACGGCCGGCTCGACCACCGGCTCGCCGCCGAACAGGCCCGCGCCGAGCTGCTGGCCGCCGGTTACGGCGAGGAACTGGCCCGCTGGGCCTGCGAACCGCTCGCCCGCGAGCCCGACCGGCGCCCCGCCCCGCTCGGCCCCTGGGCCGCCCGCGGCCGCGAACTGCTGCGCGCCCACCGCCCGGTGGCGCGCACCGCGGGCCTGGCCGTACTGCCGGACCGGGCCGGCCGGCCGCTGGTGGTCACGGCCGGCGCCGACGGCACCGCGCTGGCCGGCCCCGGACGCACCGGCCACCGGCCGCCCGTCGGCCAGGGGCCCGGTGCGGTAAGGGAGTTGGCGGCGGGCTGGGCCGGGCGCCAGGGCGAGCTGGTGGTCTGCGCCGAGGACCGCTCCGGCACCCTGTGGGTCGGCACCGCGGCCGGCTGGTGGGAGGCCGCCCGCGGGGTCAGCGGCCTGGCCGGAGCGGTCGGCGCGGCCGGGGAGCTGACCGTGTGGACCGCCGCCGCCGGCGCCCTGCGCTCCTACCGCTGGGCCCCCGGCCTCACCCTCACCGGCCAGGAGCACCCCGGCTGCCCCGCCGACCGGGTGCTCGCCGCCGAGGAGGAACGGCCCGGCGCCTGGCTGGTCCTGGTCGAGCACCGCGAGCGCGTGCTCAGCTGGCGCCCGGGCTCCGGCTCACCACCCGTCCCGCTCGGCCCGCCCGGCACCCTGCGCGCCGGCGCGCTGGCCCGCGCCTCCGCCGGACCGCAGGCCGCCACCCTGCGCACGGACGGCTCCGCCCAGTTGCACACCCTCGGCTCGGCGACCGCCACCGCCACCGAGATCGGCGACGGGGAACCCTCCCTCGGCATCGCCATGGTCGGCCACCGCGGCGGCCCCACCGTCGCCCTGGCCGGCGCGGGCGGGGTCCGGCTGCGCCTGCCGCCCGGCGGAGCCTCCCGGCGCCCCCGCTGGTGGCGGCCGACCCTGCGCCCCGCCACCCGGGTCGCCCTCGCCATGGGGGACGACTGGCGCCTGTGCCTGGCGGCCGTGGTGGAGGGCGAGTTGCAGGTCTGGCAGGAGGACGCGGCCTACCGCTGGCAGGCGGTGGACCTGCCCGAGGGGCCGTGACGACGGCGGACCGCACGGTCCGGGGCCGGTCGGCGAGGTGCGTGCCCAGCCGTCAACCGCCCGGCCGCCCGGCGCTGCCCGGACGCTCACTCCCCCGGCAGCAGGTGCACCGGCCCCGCGGCGGCCAGGTAGGCCTCACCGCCCACCGGCCACGGACGGTCGGCGGAGACGATCAGCACCTCGGGCAACCCCGCCGCGCCGGGCCGCAGTTCGACCCGGTGGTCGTGGCCCCGGAAGTCGCTGCCGAGCACCTTCGCCGGGACGGCGCCCGCCACCGGCTCGGCGGTGAGCCGCAGTTGGCCCGGCCGGAGCAGCGCGAGCGCGCCGCCGGAATCGACCGCGGGGTCGGCCAGCGGAAGGGCGCCCAGGGCGGTCAGCGCCTCGACTCCCCTGGCCTCGGCCGGGATCAGGTTCGCCTCGCCGAGGACGCCCGCGACGGCGGCGTCGGCCGGGCGGTGGTAGAGCTCCTCGGGGCTGCCCGCCTGGGCGATCCGGCCGTCGCGCAGGACGGCGACGGTGTCGGCGAAGGAGAGCGCCTCGTCCTGGTCGTGGGTGACCAGCACCGCCGTGGTGCCGGACTGCCGCAGGGCGGTGGCGACTTCGCGGCGCAGGTCGGCCCGCAGGGCCGCGTCCAGGGCGGCGAACGGTTCGTCGAGCAGCAGCAGGCGCGGGCGGGGCGCCAACGCCCGTGCCAGGGCGACGCGTTGCTGCTGGCCGCCGGAGAGCTGGTGCGGGCGGCGCTCCCCCAGGCCGGACAGGCCGACCAGGTCGAGCAGTTCGGCGACCCGGGCGCGGCGCTGCGAACGGGGCAGCCCGAAGCCGATGTTGGCGGCGACGCTGAGGTGCGGGAAGAGCGCGCCGTCCTGCGGGACGAGGCCGACGCCCCGCTGTTCGGCGGCGAGCCTGCGGCGGCCGTCGTCGAGGACGCGGCCGTGCAGCACGACCTGCCCGGCGGCGGCCGGGTGGAAGCCGGCCAGCACCCGCAGCAGGGTGGACTTGCCGCAGCCGGAGGGGCCGAGGACGCAGGCGAGCGCGCCGTCCGGCACGGTCAGGTCGATGCCGTGCAGGACGGGGCTGCGTCCGTGGGCGGCGTGCAGGTCGACGACGGAGAGTCCGGTCATCGGGGGCTCCCGGATGGGCGGCGGGTGAGCAGCAGGACGGAGGGGACGGACAGCGCCACCATCAGGGCCGCGTACGGCGCCGCCGCCCCGTAGGCGAGGCCGCTGGTGTAGACCCAGAACTGGGTGGCCAGGGTCTGGGTGCCGGTGGGGCGCAGCAGCAGGGTGGCGGTGAGTTCGGTGGAGGCGGTGAGGCCGACCATGGCGACGGCGGCGCCGAGGCCGGGCAGCACCAGCGGCAGGGTGACCCGGCCGAGGACGGCGAGCGGCCGGGTGCCGAGCGAGCGGGCGGCCTCCTCGACGCCGGGCGGCACCTGGGCGAGGGCGGCGCGGACGGCGGTGAGGGCCAGCGGGAAGAACAGCAGGACGTACCCGAGGACCAGCATCGGCGGCTGCTGGTAGAGCGGCCGGGCCCAGCGGACGGCGAAGAAGACCACCGCGAGGGCGACCGCGATGCCGGGCAGCGCCCGGGTGAGGTAGGCGATCCGCTCGACGGTGCGGGCGGGCCGGGTGCCGCGCCGCCAGCCGTACAGGGCGACGGGGAGGGCAGCGGCCGTGGCGACGACGGCCGCGCCGAGCGCGTAGCCGAGGGTGGCCAGGGTGGCGCCGAGCACGGAGGCGGAGGGCAGGGTGGTGGAGCTGCCCTTGACCAGCCAGTACGCCAGCGCGTACAGCGGCACCCCGAGCGAGACGCCGACCAGTGCGGCCAGCGCGCCGAGGGCGGGGGCGGTCCAGCCGCCGAGCCGTACGGGCACGGCGGGGCGGGCCAGGGCGCCGTGCCGGGTGGTGCGTGCCCGGCGGCCGGCCCAGGCCTCCAGGGTGACCAGCAGCAGGGCGAGGCCGACCAGCACCAGGGTGAGCAGGGAGGCGGAGGCCGCGTCGAAGCCGAGCTTGTACTGGGTGAACACGGCGGTGGCGAAGGTGGTGTAGCGCAGCATCGCGAAGGCGCCGTACTCGCCGAGCAGGTAGAGCGAGACCAGCAGGACGCCGCCGGCCAGGGCGGGCCGGGTGAGCGGCAGGGTGACCCGCCACAGGGTGGCGAGCCGACCGCGGCCGAGCGAGCGGGACACCTCCTCGGCGGCGGCGTCGCCGTGCCGCAGGGCGGCCGCGACCGGCAGGAACACCAGGGGGTAGAGCGAGCAGGTCATCACCAGGACGGCGCCCCAGTAGCCGTGGACGGAGCGGAACAGCGAGACCCAGGAGTAGCCGCGGACGAACTCCGGTACGGCGAGCGGCAGGGCGAGTCCGACGGTCCAGGCCCGGCGGCCGGGCAGGGTGGTGCGCTCGACCAGGTAGGCGGCGCCGAAGCCGAGGACGGCGGTGGCGAGGGTGACGGCGGTGGCCAGGCCGAGGGTGTGCCAGAGCAGGGTGGCGATCAGCGGGCGGCCGAGCAGCCGCCGGGCCTGCTGCCAACCGGCCTGGGCGGCCTGGGCGGTGACGAAGCCGAGCGGCGAGGCGACCACCGCGACGACGGCGACGGCGACGGGGGCGAGCAGGCCGCCGGCCCGCCACCGCCACCCGGGCAGGGGGGTCGTCACTGGAGCAGTCCGGCGTCCTGGAGCAGGGCCAGGGCCTGCTTGCCGTCGCCGAGCGCGGCCGGGTCGGCGACGGTGCCGAGGCCGGCCAGGGCGGGCAGTTCGGGCTTGCCCTGGACACCGGTGACCAGCGGGTACTCGTAGCTGGCGGAGTCGGCGATGACGGTCTGGGCGGGCGCGGAGGCGAGGTAGCCGAGGAAGGCCTGGGCGGCGGCCTGGTGCTTGCCGTGCTTGAGGATCCCGGCGCCGGAGACGTCGATCAGCGAGCCCGGGTCGCCCTTGGGGAAGTAGTGCAGGGTCGCGTGGGTCCCGGCGGCGCCCTTCTCGTCGCGCATCCGGTAGAAGTAGTAGTGGTCGATGACGCCGCCCTCGACCTCGCCGCTGTTGATCGCGGCGGAGAGGGTCTCGTTGCTGTCGTAGACCTTGGCGTTGTCCTTGAGGCCCTTGAGCCACTGCTTGGTCGCGTCCTCGCCCTTGGCCTTGAGGACCTGGGTGACGACCGGGGCGAAGTCGGTCTCGCCGGGGGCGATGCCGAGGCGGCCCTTCCACTCGGGCTTGGCCAGGTCGAGCACGGAGGCGGGCGGCGCGGTGTCGGCGGCCTTGCCGGTGCCGGCCAGGAAGGCCGAGCTGCGGGCGGAGACGCCGACCCAGTCGCCGTTGCCGGAACTGTCGGCGGCCGGGACGGACTTGAGGGTGTCGGGGGCGACCTTGGCGAGCAGGCCCTTGTCGTCAAGAACGGTGAGCGCGGGCGGGTTCTCGGCGTAGAAGACGTCGGCCGGGGAGGCGTCGCCCTCCTGGAGGATCTGGTTGGCGAGCTCGGCCTCGTCGCCGGAACGCAGTTCGACCTTGATGCCGGTGCGCTTGGTGAAGTCCTCGGTGAGGGCCTTGACGGTCTGTTCGTGCTGACCGCTGTAGACGGTGACGGTCTGGCCGGCCGCGGCGGTGGCGCTGTCCGCGCCTCCCGTCCCGCCGGAGCTGCCGCAGGCGGTGAGGGCGAGGGCGCAGACGGCGACGAGGGACAGGCCGGCCAGGGGCCGCACGGTACCGGGCATGGTGAGGGTCCTCCGGAAGGGCAGGGGACGGCCGCCGGGGCCCTCGGAAAGCGAGGGTCGGCGGCCTGACGGCACGAGAACCTAAGGCAGGAAAGGCTTGCCTAACAAGTGTCGGAGCGTCACATCTCGGCCTGGTCGCGGCGGGGTAGGACTTCGGTGAGCGGACTCCCAAGTACGGGCAAAACAACCGCCAAGTACGGGTCACAGGTGGCAACTGCGGACGAACCGGACCCCTGGCGCCCTGGACTCACCGTCACGATGAGTAACGAACCCGGGAGCGCCCCGGACGGGCCCGGGGCCCCGGCCCCCGGGGCGGGTGGCGGGGCCGCCGCCCCGCGGGCGCGGCGCCCCGGGGGCGGCGCCCCCGCGGCGGCGCGGGGCGCCGGGCGGCGCGGCCCCCGCGGCGGGTGGC
>NZ_JBHZCN010000027.1:0-89198 GCF_042755465.1 Kitasatospora sp. NPDC059160
TCTACGACGCGGACGGCAACCAGCTGGTCCGCCGCAACCCCGGCAAGGTCACCGTCAACCTCGGCGCCGGAGACGAACTCACCTACGACACCGGCGCCAAGGCCAGCACCGGCACCCGCTACTACGCCCTCCCCGGCGGCGTCACCCTCGTCCGCCAGGGACCGACCAAGCTCACCTACCAGCTGGCCGACCAGCACGGCACCGGCACCCTGTCGATCGACTCGGCGACCACCGACGTCAACCGCCGCTGGACCGACCCCTTCGGCGTCCTCCGCGGCTCCGGCAGCGGCACCTCGTGGGCCGGCGACAAGGGCTTCGTCAACGGGTTGAAGGACGACGCGACCGGCTTCACCACCCTGGGCGCCCGCCAGTACCAGCCCGGCACCGGCCGCTTCCTCAGCCCGGACCCGCTGATGCTGGCCGACGACCCGCAGCAGTGGAACGCCTACGCGTACAGCAACAACGACCCGGTGAACAAGACGGACCCCACCGGCATGGCGCTCGAGGAGTGCGCGACCGGCTTCGCCAAGTGCTCCAACATGGGTACCAAGGTCGACACGACCCAGGACGGCCCGAACTACCAGCGGATCGTGGCCGAGATCAAGAGGGCGGAACCGATCCGCAAGGCGGGTTACGTCGAGTTCGTCAAGAGGGCGCTTTCGAAGCCGCATCCCAACGCCTACACGGAGAGTCAGGTTCCCGTTGGAGGGGCTGGTGTCGTCGGCCATTCGACGGTGCAGAAGGGTCAACCGGACGACCAGATCAACTACGAGATCGGTGCGGAGCTGAAGAAGAGCAACATACCGTTGTCGGTCTCGGTCGGTGCCTCCACGACCCAGGCGACCCAGTGGTCCGAGCAGTACGCGAAGAAGAAGAGCAACAACCAGAACATCAAGACCGGAGCGAAGGTCTCGGTGGAAGGCAGCGTGCTCGGATTCGCGAAGACGACCGCGGAGGGGAGTATCGAGTACAACTACGAGTGGGGCGAGGAGGAGACCAATACGAGGACCGACGGGAAGAGCACTACCACCCAGGAGACCACCAACACCACGGCTCAGATTCCGGCCGACAAGGAGTACGGGTTCTCGCCGTTGGGCCGTCGGACGAACTATGTGACCACCTACTATCACGAGGACGGCACGGTGACCACGAAGGAGTGGGGCACCTACCAGTTCCTCAGCTGGAACCGGGTCGTCTACGACCACGCGCCGGCCGAGGCTGTCGACAAGTAGGAGTTCCGCGCCGCCCTGGGCACGCGTCCAGGGCGGCGCGGAACCCCGTCGAGGAGAGGATGACTGACGAAGTGAGAGGATCAGTGGTGAGGTTCGGTGTCGTTCTCCTGGGCTTGGTGCTCGGAGCCTGCGCGTGCAGCGGGGCCCCTCGGGGAGAGGTGGCGCCTGACGTCACAGGAGGTGGCTCCGCTGCCGCCGTGCCGTCCTCCGCTCCGCCGGTCGTTCCGACGCCGACCGTGAAGGATCCTGCGGGGGCCACTCCTGGACCGGCGTTTCCGGACGACATCAAGCGCCAGGTCGTCCGGATGGCCGAGGAGGGCGGACGGATGCCGGCGGGCGGAGCGTTCTCGGTGGCTGAGTACGACGGCGGCTACGGAACGGAGTTGATCTGGCAGACCGAGAAGACCGGCGAGATCTGTACCGCGTCGGTGGCCGGTCCGAGCACCACGTGTGCGACGCTCGCGTCGATTCCGGCGAAGCACGTTCCCGGGGCCGAGATCTTCATGGGCGGTGGGCGGTTCAGTGCCCACGGACGGACGTCGTGGGCGGTGACGCTCATCGCGAGCGGAGAGTCGGTCGACCACCTGGTATGTCAGGGCCGGGACTTCCCGGCACGTGCTGCCTACTCGACCCGCGTCGAGGGCATCCCACGCACGATCTACACCGTCGTCATTCCGCAGGAACTCCAGGGCTCGTACCGGGTGGTCGTCCAGCGGGACGGTCAACAGGCCGAGGAACGGATCGACCTCAACCTGGAGAAGGTCGCCTCGCCTGTGCAGTGCTGAGCGGCCGAGCGTGACCCGGCGGTGCCCCGCCTCCCCGAAACAGGGAGGCGGGGCACCGCCTTTTCGTCTGGCGCGCCAGGGGTGGGGCCAGGCCCACCCCTGTTCGGGGGGCAGGTGGATTCTGCGGGCGGGGCGGTGTCCCTAGATTCGGTCACGAGCCGCCTCCGGGGCGGGTGGTGGTGGGACGGGGAGGTCGTCGTGCGGGGATCGGTGCAGCCGGCGCTGCGGTTGGTGGGGCTGCGGAAGCGGTTCGGGGCGCACGTGGCCGTGGACGGGGTGGACCTGCTGGTGCCGAGCGGGTCGTTCTACGGGCTGGTCGGGCCGAACGGCGCCGGGAAGACGACCGCGCTGTCGATGGCGGTCGGGCTGCTGCGGCCGGACGCCGGGAGTTCGGCGGTCCTCGGGGTCGACGTGTGGAGCGACCCGGTGCGGGCCAAGGCGCTGGTGGGGGTGCTGCCGGACGGGATGATGCTGCCGGAGCGGCTGAGCGGGCCCGAAGTGCTGCACTACCTGGGGCGGTTGCGCGGGCTGCCGGGGGCGACGGTGGACGCGCGGGCGGCGGAGCTGCTGGCCGTGCTGGAGCTGGACGGGGCCGGGGACACCCCGGTGATCGACTACTCGACCGGGATGCGCAAGAAGATCGGTCTGGCGACGGCGCTGCTGCACGCGCCGCGGCTGCTGGTGCTGGACGAGCCGTTCGAGGCGGTCGACCCGGTGTCGGCGGCGACGATCCGGGCGATCCTGCGGCGCTTCGTCGCCTCGGGCGGGTCGGTGGTGTTCTCCAGTCACGTGATGGCGCTGGTGGAGCAGCTCTGCGACCACGTCGGGGTGATCGCCGGGGGCCGGGTGCTGGCGGCCGGGCCGGTGGCGGAGGTGCGGGCCGGGCGGGGGCTGGAGGACGTCTTCGTCGAGCTGGTCGGCGCCCGTACCGGCGGGGAGGAGGGGCTGTCGTGGCTGGCGTCGTGAAGTCCGGGGGCGTGCCGGATCCCGGGGGCGTGCCGAACCCCGTCGTCGTCCTGACCGGGATGAAGCTGGCCGTGCTGCGGCGGTCGATGTCCGGCCCGCGGGCGGCGAGCCTGATCGCGGGCGGGGTGTGCGGCGGCCTGGTGGCGGTGGGCACGGCCCTGCTGGGCCTGGTGGACTTCCCGGCGCCGGAGGCCGGGGTGGGCACGATCGCCCTGGTGCTGCTGGTCTGGACGGTCGGCTGGGCGGTCGGGCCGACCCTCACCGGCGGGGACCCGACCCTGCGGCTGTCGTACTTCGCGCTGGTGCCCCAGCCTCCGCGCCGGCTGGCGCTGGGCCTGCTGGCCGCCTCGTTCGTCGGCGTCACCCCGGCGGTCGCCCTGGTCGCCTTCGCCGTGCTGGTGGTGTTCGGCGCCGGGCTGGGGCCGCTGCCCGCGCTGGTGGCGGTGCCCGCCATGCTGCTCCAGCTGCTGTTCGTGGTGGTGCTCGCCAAGCTCGGCGTGCAGGGCCTGGGCCGGGTGGCCCGGTCGCGGCTGGGCTGGGAGCTGTCGGCGCTGCTGGTCGGCCTGGTCTGCGGGTTCCTGAACACCGGCTGGTTCGGGATCGCCTTCTTCTTCAAGCTGCTGGGCGGCCACTGGGCGCCGACCATCGGCACGGTGGTGCGCGTCCTGCCCTCCGGCTGGTCGGTGGTCGCCGTGGACGCCGCCCGGCGCTCCGACTGGGTCCTGGTCGGCGCCTGCCTCGGCGGACTGCTCGCCCTGTGCGGGCTGCTGTTCGCCGCCTGGACGGCCCTGCTGGCCCGGCAGTTGGTGCGCGGTACGGCGGGGGGCGGACGGCCCGCCGGCCGTCGGCGCGGCCGCCCGCGGCTCCTCCCGGACACCCCCGGGGCCGCCGTTCTCGGCAAGGAGCTGCGCCTGTGGGCGCGCGACCCGCGCCGGGCCCGCTTCCTGCGGATCGCCCTGTGGACCGGCCTGTTCACCGGCCTGCTGCCGGTGCTCGGCGGCTTCCCGACCGTACTGCCGTGGACGGGCGTGGTCACGGCGCTGTACGCCGGTGCGCTCGGCTCCAGCCTGTACGGGCTGGACGCCGGCGCCCTCTGGCTGACCCTGGTCGCCCCCGGCGCCGAGCGGATCGACGTCCGGGCCCGGCAGCTGGCCTGGCTGCTGCTGGTCGGCCCGGCCGCGCTGCTGCTCACCGTCGCCGGGACGGTGGCCGTCCCGAACGGCTGGGCCTGGCCCTGGCTGCTGGCCGCCCTGCCGGCGGTGCTCGGTGCGGGCGCGGGGCTGGTGCCGCTGATGTCGCTGCTCGGCCCGGCGCCGTTCCCGGACCGGCCGGGCGGCAACCCGCTGGACGGATTCAGCGACGAGAGCGGCGACCAGGTCCGGATGCAGAGCCTCGCCGTCCTGCTGCTCCAGCTGTTCGCCGCGCTGCCGGCCACCGGCGTGGTGCTGGCCGGGACGCTGCTGCACAGCGCACCGCTGCGCTGGGGCGGCACGGCGGTCGGCCTGGCCACCGGGCTGCTGTTCGCCGGGTGGATGGGCCGGGCGGCCCGGCGCCGACTGGAGACCCGCGGGCCGGAACTGCTGGACGTGATGCGCAAGGGCGTCCGCCGGAAGGCCGGCTCGGCGGACCGCTCGCCGCGGGAGCAGGACCTGCTGGACCAGCTCTCCCGCCGCCGGACCGCGGTCGCCGGGCTGCTGGTGACGGCCGGGGTGCTGAGCACGGCCCCGCAGGGCGCAGTGGCGCTGGCCATGTCGCTGCTCGCGCCGGCCAACCGGAGCTGGTTCCTGGCCCTGTACCTGCCGCCCGCCTGGCAGGTGCCGGTCGCGACGGGGTTCATCCTGCTGGGCTCGGTGTGCTTCGTGGGGGTGTACCGGCTGATCCGCGCCAAGCAGGCGGCCGAGCGGGCGGCCGAGGGCGTAACGGGGGGCTGAGCCGGGCCCGTTGCGGGGCTGCCATCATGATCGTCCAGCACAGCACAGCACAGCACAGCCGCAGGGCAGCACAGCAGGACACCGCACAGCAGGACACCGCACAGAACCGTCGAGCCGACCGGAGGCCCACCCCGTGAGCACCCCGCAGTCCCGAGGCGCCGAGGCGCTGCGCACCGCCCTCCTGGCGCTCGGTCGCCTCGCCGTCCTCACCCTGCTGATCCCGGTCGGCGCGGTGATGGGCGTGCTCTTCGTGGTCTCGTTCCTGCTCTGGGTCGGCGCCGGGCTGGTCCCGTTGTTCCCGGTGACGACCCGGGTGGTCCGCTCCGCCGCCACGGCCGCCCGCTGGGCCTCCGGCCACTGGTCGCAGGTGCCCGTACCGGTGCCGTACGTGCCGCGCCCGGCGCTGGAACGCACCCTGCACGGCTGGTACTGGACCGGCCACGACTACCACAAGAACCGCTGGTTCGCGGGCTTCGCGCTCAAGCTCCGCTGGCTCTGGAACGACCCGGCGACCTGGCGGGACGCCGCCTGGCTGCTGGTCGACCCGCTGGTCGGCGGCGCCGTCGCGGCCGCGCCCGTCCTGCTGACCGGCTACGGCCTGTACGGGCTGGCGCAGCCCGTACTGCCCGAACCCGGCCCCGGCTACGGCCTGTTGCCGCTGCCCGGGCTGCTCGGACCGCTGCTCGGCCTGGTCCTGGTGGCCGCCGGACTCGCCCTCGCCGGGCCCGCACTGCACCTGCACGGCCGTTGGACCCGTACCCTGCTCGGCCCCACCGAGCGCTCCCGGCTGGCCCATCGGGTCGAGCAGCTCACCGAGATCCGGCTGGACGCCACCGAGGCCCAGGCCGCCGAGCTGCGCCGGATCGAACGGGACCTGCACGACGGCGCCCAGGCCCGGCTGGTCGCCGTCAGCCTGCGGCTCGGCGCGGTGGTACCGCTGATCGACCGGGACCCGGAGAAGGCGAAGCAGGTGGTGACGGACGCCCAGGAGAACGTCACCCAGGCCCTCCAGGAGCTGCGCGACCTGGTGCGCGGCATCCACCCGCCGGTGCTCGCCGAACGCGGCCTCGCCGAAGGGATCCGGGCGCTCGCGCTGGACGTGCCGTTGAAGGTCGAGGTCCGGGCCGAACTGCCCGGACGGGCGGAGGCGCCGGTGGAGTCGGCGATGTACTTCGCGGTCAGCGAGGCGCTCACCAACGCGGTCAAGCACGGCGACGCCCGGCACGCCGGGGTGGAGCTCACCCACGCCGCCGGACTGCTCCGCGCCGAGGTCTTCGACGACGGCCGGGGCGGCGCCGACCCGGAGGGCGGCAGCGGCCTGCGGGGCATCCAGCGCAGGCTGGCGGTGTTCGACGGTACGCTCACGCTGACCAGCCCCCCGGGGGGCCCGACCAGGCTGATCATGGAGCTACCGTGCGTGTTGTCCTCGCCGAGGACCTCGTCCTGCTGAGGGACGGACTCGAACTCCTGCTGAGCGCCCACGGCCACGACATCGTCGCGGCCGTGGAGAGCGGGCCGGAACTGTCCGCCGCGCTCGCCGAGCACCGCCCCGACATCGCCGTGGTCGACGTCCGGCTGCCCCCCACCTACTCCGACGAGGGCCTCCAGGCCGCGCTGGCGGCCCGCCGCGAACAGCCCGGACTGCCGGTGCTGGTGCTCTCCCAGCACGTCGAGCAGCTCTACGCCCGGGAGCTGATCGCCGACGGCGCGGGCGGCGTCGGCTACCTGCTCAAGGACCGGGTCTCCAAGGCCGACCAGTTCGTCGACGCCGTCCACACCGTCGCCGCCGGCGGCACCGTCATGGACCCCCAGGTGATCACCCGCCTGCTGGCCCGCAACGCCTACGACGAGCCGCTCGCGATGCTGACCCCGCGCGAACGCGACGTGCTCGAGATGATGGCCGAGGGCCGTTCCAACGCCGCGATCGCCCTGCGGCTCCACTTCAGCGAGGGCGCGGTCAGCAAGCACACCTCCAACATCTTCGCCAAGCTCGGCCTCGGCGCCTCCGACGACGACAACCGCCGCGTCCTGGCGGTACTCGCCTACCTGAACGGAACCCGCGCGGAGTAGGGCACCGGAAGTCGGCGGGGCCGACTTCTGCTGCTGGGGCCGTACTGCCGGGGTGGGGGTGCTTGCCGGGGGTGGGGGCCGGGGCGGGCGTCGGTACGATCGGCGTATGGGTGGTGCGAAGGACGAGGCCTGGGACGCGGATGCGGCCGAGCGGGCGGTGGCGGTGTTGAAGGCGGTGGCCGACCCGTCGCGGTACCGGTTGCTGTGGGCGTTGAGCCGCCGGGAGCTGCCGGTCAGCGAGCTGGCCGAGCTGTTGGGCGCGCACGTGGCGGCCACCTCGCAGCACCTGGCGAAGCTGCGGGCGGCGGGTCTGGTGGTGGCCCGCCGGGAGGGTACGCGGATCTTCTACCGCGCCATCGAGGTGCGCGGGCTGCTGACCGAGGCGGCCGTGATCGCCAACGACCTGCCGGACCGCAGCGGTGGTGTCGGCGGCGCGGCCGCGGCCGCCGACACGGCGGAGCAGCCCTTCGGCCGGGCCGCCCGGGCCGCCCGCGCCGTCCGGGGGGTGCGCGGCCGCCCGGCGGCCGGTCCGACGGGCTGAGCCGGGGCCGGCCCGATGGGCTGAGCCGGAGCCGGTCCGGGTTGTGCCGGAGCCTGTTCGGGTTGTGCTGAGCATGCCCAATTGGTCTGGACCACTGGCCGGAACGCGCGGGTCTCCCCGCCCTCGCCCCACCGGGTGACCGCTCCGCCCCGGGGGCCTGCGGGGCGGGGGAGGGTGCGGTCCTTCGCCGACGGACCGAGGGCTGGGGCCGTCGCGCCCCGGGAGTCCGCCGCCCAGGCGGCCCCGGCGGCTTCCGGCCGAATTGGTCTCGACCATTGCCCTCCGTCCACCGGTGCACGAGGCTGCTGCGCACCGGGCACCGGATCATCACGACCGGAGCCCTCGCCACCGGAACAGGAAGGCAGCAACACACCCATGCGCAAAGCGATTTCGACCCTGAGTCTGACCGGACTACTGGCTGCCGGCGCGCTGCTGGCCGCGCCGTCCGCGCAGGCTGCCAGTTTCGTCTACATCGGCATGTACCCGAGCGGCGCCGCGTGCGACGCGGCCGGCAAGGACTACGTGGCCCGGGGTGAGGCGATCACCTACTTCTGCGACGTCGCCCCGAACACCGCCCGGCTCTCGATCGTGCCCTCCTGGCGATAGGTCAGACCCCTTCGCCGAAAGGCCCGGTGGCCGCACGGTCGCCGGGCCCGCCACCACCACCGCGGATGACCTGGGCGCGGCGGAACAGCTCGTCCGTCTCGGCGGCCAGCACCCCGCCCAGCAGCAGTCGCGGGTGGTAGAAGGAGTCGGCGGCCTTGGCCACGTCGACGGCGGACAGGTCGATCTGGTCCAGGCCGGCGCGGCGCAGCCCCTCGATCGAAGTGGCCCAGACGACCTGGCCGATGCCGGCCCAGGCGCAGGCGCTCATGCACATGGGGCAGGGTTCGGCGGTGGTGTACAGGGAGGTGCCCGCCCACTCGGGGCTGCCGTAGGGCTGCCCGAAGTCGTCGATGGCGACCATCTCGCCGTGGTAGGTCGGGCCGTCCTGCGCCGCGTTGACGCCCCGGGCCACCACCTCGCCGGAGCGCACCAGCACCGCCCCGAAGGGGTAGCGCTCGTTCCTGTGCCCCTCCTCGATCGCCGCCGCCATGAAGCGCTCGTGGTCGCTGCGCGCGGTGGCGGGTGCCGGGTGCGGCGCCGCACCCACTGCGCCCGCCGCACCCACTGCGCCCGCCGCGCCCACCGCTCCAGCTGCGCCGAGGAAGTGACGCCTGTTCAACACCACGCTGTGCTCCGTCCGGTCGGCGTACGGGGTTCCGGAGCATTCTCCCCGCCCTACGCCTCCTCCGACCGGTATTCCTGCCGGGCCGCGTCGTAGCCGAACAGGCCCGCGTAGCGGCCCCAGTCGGTGGCGGTCTCCAGCTGCCGGTCGACCTGTTCGCTGGTGTAGTGGTGGGCGAGGAGGTCGCGGAAGAAGCCGGCCCGGGCGGTGGCGCCGGGTTCGCCGCCGAGGCTGTTGGCGATCAGCTTGACCAGCGGGACGTCGAGGGCGGCGCCGGCGAAGAGGGCGCGGGAGTCCTGGACGTCGGCGTGGGCGAAGGCGGTGCCGTCCTCGGTGAGCAGGAGGTCGTCGCCGTGGATCTCGGCGAAGCCGAGCAGGTCGAGGGCGTCGACCTGGGGGAGCATGTCGTCGATGTCGAGGCCGAGTTGGTCGGCGAGGTCGGCGAGGTCGCAGCGGCCGGCGCGGTGGGCGATCATCTCGGCCAGGCCGGAGAGGCCGTCCACGCTGGCGCTGGGCAGCGGGGTGTTGGCGACGGTCCGGCGGTCGGGGCGGTCCGGGGCCGCGGGGTCCGGGTCCGTGCGGTCCGGTTCGGTGGGGCCGGGCTCGGTACGGTCCGGCTCGGGGCGCCCGGCCGCCCGGGGGTCCTTGGGCCGGCCGGTCATGATCCGGTAGACCCGGTCGACGAGTTCGTCGAAGGCGGCGGAGTCGCGGTCGCGCGGGCGTTCCAGGTCGACGTCGACGGTCTCCCGGATGGTGCCGTACGGGCGGGAGCCGAGGACGACGACGCGGTCGGCCATCAGCACGGCCTCCTCGATGTTGTGGGTGACCAGGACGACGGCGCGGGTGGGGAACTGGCCGGACTCCCACAGTTCCAGGAGTTCGCCGCGCAGGTTCTCGGCGGTGAGCACGTCGAGCGCGGAGAACGGTTCGTCCATCATCAGCACGTCGGGTTCGACGACCAGGGCCCGGGCGAAGCCGACGCGTTGGCGCATGCCGCCGGAGAGCTCCTTGGGGTAGGCGTTCTCGAAGCCGGTGAGGCCGATCAGGTCGATGGCCTGGTCGGCGGCGCGGGCGCGCTCGCGCGGGGGCACCCCGCGGGCCTCCAGGCCCAGTTCGACGTTCTGCCGGACGGTCAGCCAGGGCAGCAGGGCGAAGGTCTGGAAGACGAGCGCGGTGCCGGGGTTGGCGCCGGTGAGGGGGGTGCCGCGGTAGCGGACGGTGCCGGAGCTGGGCGGCAGCAGGCCGGCCAGGCAGCGCAGCAGGGTGGACTTGCCGGAGCCGGAGCGGCCGAGCAGGGCGACGATCTCGCCGGCCCGGACGGTGAGGTCGATCCCGGAGAGCACCGGGAGTTCGCCGTCGGCGCCGGCGTAGGACTTGGTGAGGCCGACGGTCTCCAGCAGGGTCGCGCCGTCCGCCACGGCGGGCTGGGTGACGGCGGGGGCGGGGCGGGAGGAGAACGGGAAGCGCATCGGGGGGAACCTCATTGGAGCGAGTAACGGCGTTCGGCCAGGCGGTACAACCGGCGCCAGACCAGGCGGTTGAGGGCGACGACGTACGCGCTCATCACCGCGACCCCGGCGAGCAGGTGCGGGTGGTCGCCGCGTTCGGTGGCGCCGGCGATGTACGCGCCGAGGCCGGTGGCGGTGAGGGTGGTGCCGCCGAAGGTGACCACCTCGGAGACGATGGAGGCGTTCCAGGCGCCGCCGGAGGCGGTGATGCCGCCGGTGACGTACGCCGGGAAGATGCCGGGGACGATGAGCCGCCGCCAGCGCTGCAGGCCGCGCACGCCGAGGTTGTCCATGGCCTCGCGCAGGTCGCTGGGGATGGCCATGGCGCCGGCGATGGCGTTGAACAGGATGTACCACTGGGCGCCGAGGGCCATCAGCAGCACGCCGCCGAGGTCGATCGACAGGCCGGTGCGCAGCAGCAGCCAGACCACCAGCGGGAACAGGAAGTTGGCGGGGAAGCTGGCGAGCACCTGGACCAGCGGCTGGGCGATCCTGGTCAGCCGGGGGGAGAAGCCGATCCGCACGCCGATCGGCACCCAGACGACGGTGGCGACCGCGACCAGCACCACCACCCGGGCCAGGGTGGCGAGGCCGAGCAGCAGGGGCTCGCCGAAGACGCCGAGGCCGGTGGTGCCGGCGAGGTAGCGGCCGAGGTCGACCAGGCCCCAGAGCACGATGCCGCCGGAGACGACGGCGAAGAGGAGGTCGCCGGTGCGCTGCCGGGCGCGGCTGACCGCGAGCGGCCGGTCGTCGGTGCCGAAGACCCGTCCGGCCCGGTCCAGGGCCCGGCCGAGGGGCCGCAGCACCCGGCCGAGCAGGCCGGGCAGCCGGGAGCGGCGCAGCAGGGCGAGCACGACGGAGCGCTGCACCTCGGTGGCCTCGGACTGCTCGTTCTTGAAGCGTTCGGCCCAGGCGGTGAGCGGCCGCCAGAACAGGAAGTTCACGCCGATGACCAGGACGGCCATGGTGGCGATCGCCCAGCCGACCCGGCCGAGGTCGCCGGCGGCGATGGCGGCGCCCGCGTAGGAGCCGACCCCGGGCAGGGCGTAGCGCTGGTTGTCGACGCTGATCGCCTCGGAGGCGACCAGGAAGAACCAGCCGCCGCCGAAGCTGAGCATGCCGTTCCAGACCAGGCCGATCATGCCGGAGGGCAGTTCGACCTTCCGGAACCGCATCCACCGGCTGAACCGGAAGGAGCGGGACAGCTCGTCGAGTTCGCGCGGCAGCGAGACCAGTGAGTGGTAGAAGCCGAAGGTCATGTTCCACGCCTGGGACGTGAAGATGGCGAACACGGCCGCGCACTCCAGGCCGAGCTCGGAGCCGGGGAACAGGGCGAGGAAGCCGGTGACGGCGACGGTCAGGAAGGCGAGCACCGGCACCGACTGGAGGATGTCCAGCGCGGGGATCAGCACCCGTTCCAGCCGGCGGCTGCGGGCGGCGGCGTAGGCGTAGCCGAAGGTGAAGCCGACCGAGAGGACCAGCGCCGCGAACATCCGCAGCAGCGAGCGCGCGGCGTCGTACGGCAGCCGGGCCGGGTCGGTGTCCACGGCGGCGTCGCGCGCGGTGGAGAACCGTACGGTGGTGCCCTGTCCGACCCGCAGTGCGAGGTAGAGCAGGACCAGGACGGCGGCGGCCACGACCACGTCCGCCCAGCCCGCCCGGGGGGCCCGGCCCGCCCGGGACGGGCGGCCCGCGGTCCGGGGCGGCAGCGGGCCCCGGGACGGGCCCGGGGCGGACTTCGGGAAGGACATGACGGGGACCTCCGGCGCAAACCCGGGCAGTCTGCTCCCTTCTGACGTCCGTACGCAAATGGACCGGTGTTTCGGTCCGGTGCTCAGGCCGGAGGGGGCCTACGCGGTTTCGACGAACTCCAGCAGGTTGCCGACCGGGTCGGTGGTGTAGAAGCGGCGCCGGGGCGGGAGGCTGTCGTCCCAGACGACCTGGGCGCCGAGTCCGGCGAGGCGTTCGGCGAAGTCCTCGATCTCGCAGACCGCCATCCCGGGGTGGGCCTTGACACTGGGGCGGAAGCGCTCCTCGATGCCGAGGTAGAGCCGGACCCGGCCGCCGTCGGCGGCGAACCAGCAGCCGCCGCGGCCGGTCAGCGGCTGGGGCTTGGGGATCTCGGCCATCTGCAGGACGTCGCCGTAGAAGGCGCGCAGCAGGGGCTCGCTGCCGGGTGGCGCGGAGAGCTGGACGTGGTCGAGGGCCGTGATCACTTCGGCTTCCTCTCGGAGGGGTCGGACGGGGTGGACGTGGCGTGCTGCCGGGCCGCGGTGACCAGCAGCCGGGCGGTCGGGGTGGGCAGGCCGAGGTGGTGGGCGATCCACTGGGGGTCGTGCCCGTGGGTGGCGAACACCCAGGCGGTGTAGAGCCGGTTGAGGCCGGGGGCGTCGGGGCCGAGCAGGAGCGGGCGGACCTGCTCCATCGGGAAGCCCTCCAGCGAGCGGGCGCTGAACCACTGGGCGTCGTCCTCCGGGGCGGGAGGTGCGGCCAGGCCCGCCCGCTGCCGGCTGTGGGCCAGCAGCAGGGCGAGCAGCAGCCCGACGGCCGAGCCGCCGATGAGCACGCCGGAGAGGAACAGGCGCAGCGGAGCGGGCGCGGCGCCGAGGGCGGCGACCTGGAGGGCGAGGAGGAGCACGGCGACGCAGAGCGCCGTACCTCGGCTCGTCCAGGGGAACAGGGCGGTCCGGGTCATGCGGTGTCCTCCTCCGGTTGGTGTCGGCGCTGTCGGTGGTGCCACTGGCGCTGCGGCGGGGCCGGCCTCAGGCGGCGCGGACCAGCCGGGGGTCGTACTTGTAGCCGATCTGCCGGACGGTGGCGATCGCCTCCCGGTGGCCGGGGCCGAGCTTGCGGCGGATCCGGGCGATGTGGGTGGCGATGGTGCGGGTGTCGCCGGTGTCCGGCCGGCCCCAGACGGACTCCATCAGCTGGCGGCGGGAGTGCACCCGCAGCGGGTTGCCGACCAGGTGGGCGAGCAGTTCGAACTCCAGGTACGGCAGGTCGAGGTGCTGGCCGTCGACGGTGACGGTGCGCTGCTCCTGGTCGACCACCAGGCCGGCCGAGTCGAGGACGGGCCGCGGGCCGGGGACGGTCCGGGCGGCGGGGACGGCCCGCAGGGCGGGGGCGGCGGTGTGGTCCGAGAAGATGGCGTCGAGCCTGCGGTAGCGCACGGCCATGGCGGATGCTCCTTCGGCTGGTGGGGTCGGTCGGGTCAGTGGCCGGGGTGCCAGGAGGCTTCCAGTCGGGCCGTCCCGTCCGGGCCGGTGACGGAGTGCCAGCTGGCCCGCATCCGGGTGGGCCGGTCGTTCGGAAGTCCCGGGGCCGGGCTCGGGGCCGGGGCGCCGACGGCGCGCAGCACGGTGTTGTCGAGCGGGCTGGCGGCCAGCCGTCGGCCCACCGCGGCGAGGGCGGCGCGCAGTCGGCCGCGATCGGTGGACGGGAGGGCGGGCTGGAAAGCGGCAACGATGGACATGGCTGGTCACCTCCGTGACAGGACAGGCAAGATCTGAACAAGTGCGCCGGTGCGCAGGGGAGTTGATGATTCAGGCGGCGGCGGGCGCGGGCGTGGTCGCGGCGGCGGCCCGGTGGCGGGCGGCGGCGAGGGCGATCCGGTGCGCGGCGGCCGGCGGAAGGTCCGCGGTGGGGGTCCCCCCGGCCGGAGGCTGGGGGAGGGCGAGCCAGTCCGGGCGGTGGCCCTGGCGGGCCAGCAGGTAGGCCAGGTGGACACGGGGCTCGTACGCGGAGGCCGGGGTGTTGCGGGTGCCCGAGCGGGGGCAGCTGCCGGGGTCGTCGAGGCGGTAGGCGCGCTCGACGCCGTCGTGCAGGGCGAGTCGGACGCTGGGGCAGTGGTGGAAGAGGTGGTGGAAGGGGGTGGTGGTGCGCATGGCCGTACTGCCTTCCTTACCCCGGGTGCGGGGTGGTCGAGGGTTCCGGGGCGGGGCCGGGGGCGGCGGGCCGTGGTGTGCGGCGCCGCCCCCGGCGTCCGGGTCAGTGGTTCAGTGCGGTCTGCACGATCTTGACGATCACCATCACCATCGCGACCAGCAGGTAGACGCGCAGGGCGCCCATGCCGAGCTTGCGGGTGGTGGACATCACCGGCTTCTCCAGGGTCTCCAGCGGGGGCATCCGCCAGTTCTCCCGGCCGGTGCGGTCGATCGGGTCCTCCTTGGTGCCGCGGCGGCCGGAGAGGAAGGAGTACCCGGCGACCAGGACGCCCGCCACCCCGCAGCCGGCCATGATCCGCAGGATCGCGTCCGAGCTGATGTCCGGCCAGACGACGGCCGCGGTGAGGATCAGCGACAGCGTGACCAGCACGCCGACCACGGCGGCGGTGAAGGCGTTGGTCTTGGGACCGTTCACCCAGGGGCCGAGCACCGCCTTGTCGTTGCAGAGCAGCAGCAGGAAGACGGTGGCGGAGGGCAGCAGCACCCCGGCCAGCACCTGGACGAACTGGGTCATCAGGCCCTGCATGTAGCCGGTGGACAGCAGGGTGATGGCGGCCGCGGCGATCACCAGGCCCGCGTAGATGCCGTAGAAGCCCTTGGCGCCCTTGACCCCGCGGTGCAGCGAGTGCTTGATGCCGAAGACGTCGCCGATGGCGTAGGCGGTGGAGAGCGAGACGGCGAAGGCGCCGATGATCGAGGCGTCCAGCAGGGCGATGGCGAACAGCACGCCCGCCAGGTGGCCGGCCTTGTCCTCGATGCCCTTGGCGACGGCCCCGGCGTCGGAGAACTGGCCGAAGCCGTCGGTGCCCGCGAAGGCGGCGGCGGTGAAGCCCATCATGGCGGCGGCGCCGATGATCACGATCGCGATGCCGATCCAGAGGTCGGCCTTCTCGTACTTCATGAAGCGCGGGGTGATCCGCTTGTCGATGACGTACGACTGCTGGAAGAACAGCTGCCAGGGGGCGACGGTGGTGCCGACGATCGAGATGATCACCAGCATGACCGCGGCCAACTCGCCCGCGCCGCCCGGCATCTGCGGCACCACGAAGTCGTGGGCCATCTGCGAGGTCTTCGGGTGGACCATGAAGTAGATCGGCACCAGCAGCAGCGAGCCTATGCACAGGGTCACCGCGACCCGCTCGAAGCGCTGGAAGGAGCCGGTGAAGGCCGAGGCGATGATGATCGCCGCCGCCAGCACCACCGAGGCGACCTTGGGCAGGCCCAGGTAGCCGGCCGCGAGCGTCACGCCGATGAACTCGGTGACCAGGGTGAGGGCGTTGAGCAGGAAGAGGTCGATGACGCTGAACGCGCCCCAGAACTTGCCGAAGCGCTCCAGGATCAGCCGGGCGTGGCCGACACCGGTGACCGCGCCCAGGCGCAGCACCATCTCCTGGTTGACGTACAGCACGGGCACCAGCATCAGCAGCGTCCACAGCAGCTGGGTGCCGTAGTTCTGGCCGGCCTGGCCGTAGGTGGAGAAGGCGCCGGCGTCGTTGTCGCCGACCATCACGATCAGGCCGGGGCCGACGATCGCCAGCAGGGTCTTGAGTCTTGCCGACAGGCCTTGGCGCGGTGCGTCGTCATCGAGCTTGATGGTGCCGAGCGCACCCTTGATGTCGCCGACGTGGGCGTCGTCCAGTACGGCCGAACGCTGCTTCTGCGGCTTGGAGTTGAGTGTGGCGTTGGTGGTCATGACGTTCCTCCCGTGGACCCCGGGACAGGCGGGGTGATGGGGGCGCGCAGCAGTAATTCCCCCTGCGTGCGGGCACGGCGCACCGGCCCGCGGCGGGGCGGTGCCCGGGCGGGCACGGCGGAGCCGCGTGCGTGCTGGCGAACGGTGCGACGACGTCGCCGCCATGACGTGACGGTGCGTCAGTTGTACGCGCAGGGAAGGTTGTTACCGCGTGCCGGAGGTGTACGAGGACAGGCGGGGGTAGGGGCTACTGTGGCCCGGACTACTGCAATCCATGTCTCTCGCCTCCTCCCGGTCGACGCACCCCGTGGTGCGTGTCATCGACACGGCAAGGAGTTCACCGGCGCGCGCGACTGCCACCGGTTCACCCCAACTCGTCAGAGCTTTGGCACTCCACGGCGTGTCCAACCCGTTCGGGCCGGAAGCCACTTCGGATCAACCCTTAGGTCGGGAAGATCTGTCCTAACCCTGGGCGTCTCTCGACGTCGTCGGATCAGTGGCCTGTGTCCGTGAAGAAGCCTCACCGAACGAGGTGCCTTCTTCAAACCTCCAGAAGCATAGACCGACGGAAGCGCGATACTTGCGCACTTGGTAGAACCTTTACCTTTCGCGAGGCGTGACGTCCGTCCGGGTGACGCGGGTTTGAGCGCCACGTGACGACGGAACGACTTCCCGCCGGATCCGTACCCGCACACGCACACGCAGCTGAGGGGTGGCATGGCGACCGCAGGCTCCCAGACCGCAGGACCTCCGGGGGCTCCCCGGCGGGCGAGGGCGCTGGCACTCGCCCGGCGCCCGAAGCTCTGGCTCTTCCCCGGCGTCCTGTGCGCCCTGGTGGCCGCGCTGCTCTCGCTGCTCTACCTGGGCGGCATCGTCAACCCGACCGGGCACCTGCACCGGCTGCCGATCGCCCTGGTGAACGCCGACCAGGCCCCGCCCCCGCCCGGCCAGCCGGTCAACCTCGGCACCCAGCTGACCCGCGCCGTGGTGGCCGGGACCCCGGACGACACCGTCCGCTGGCGCCAGACCGACGACGCGGGCGCCCGCGACCTGCTCGCCGCCGGCAAGGTCTACGGCGTGCTGCTCGTCCCCGCCGACTTCACCGCCACCGTCACCGCGCTCGCCGCCGGCGGGGCCACCCACCGGCCCACCCTCACCGTCCTCACCAACCCCGGCCTGGGCAGCCTCGGCTCCTCGATCGCCGCCCAGATCGCCCAGAACGCCGCCCACCAGGCCTCGGTCGCGGCCGGACAGCGGCTGCTGGCCGCCGTACCGGCCCAGGGCGGCCCGGGCGCCCAGGGGCCGGACACCGGCGCCACCGCCCGGCTGCTGCTCGCCGACCCGTTCGCCGTCGCCACCCAGGTCGGCCACCCGATCGGCAGCCACAGCGGCCTCGGCCTGAGCGCCTTCTACTTCACCCTGCTCGCCGTGCTGACCGGCTTCATCGGCGGCAACATCATCCACAACGGCGTCGACACCGCGCTCGGCTACAGCGACAGCGAGATCGGCCCCTGGCACACCCGCCGCCCGACCGTCCCGGTCAGCCGCACCCAGACCCTGATGCTCAAGATGCTGATGACCGCCGGGATCATGCTGGTCACCACCTCCCTGGTGCTGCTCTGCACGGCCGGGATCCTCGGCATGGACGCCCCGCACCAGGCCCTGCTGTGGGTGTTCGCCTACTGCGCCAGCCTCGCCGTCGGCCTCGGCGTGCAGGCGATCAACGCCGCGTTCGGCGGGATCGGGCAGCTGGTGTCCATGTTCGTGTTCATCGCGCTCGCCCTGCCGTCCTCCGGGGCGACCGTCCCGCTCCAGGCGGTGCCCGGCTTCTACCGCTTCCTGGCCGTCTTCGAGCCGATGCGGCAGCTGAGCGACGGCATCCGGGCGATCCTCTTCTTCGACGCCCGCTCGGACGCCGGGCTGGCCCGCGGCTGGGTCATGATCGCCATCGGGGTGGCGCTGGCCCTGGCCTTCGGCTTCGGGATGACCCGCTACTACGACCGCAAGGGCCTGCACCGCTGGACGCCCCAGCCCTCGGAGTAGGCCGGTCTAGCTCTTCGTCACGGTCACCTTGAGGTGCTTCATGATCGGCTGGTCGCTCTGGGTGCTGTGGTCGCCGATCGCGCACAGCACGTTCAGCTCCGGCATGTACCCGGCCGCGCAGCCGCGCGGGATGTCGTACGGGACGGCCAGGTAGCCGTGCACCGAGCGGGTGGAGCCGTCCCGGGCGGTGCTGGTGACGTCCACCGGGTCGAACTCGGCGATGCCGCGCTCGCGCATGTCGTCCCGGTTGAGGAAGACCAGGGTGCGCAGGTTCTGCACGCCCCGGTAGCGGTCGTCGTCCGAGTAGATGGTGGTGTTCCACTGGTCGTGCGAGCGCATCGTGCCGAGCGCCAGGGTGCCGGGCGCGGGGACGACGTCGGGCAGCGCGGCGGCGGAGAACTCGGCCTTGCCGGAGGGGGTGAGGAAGACCAGTTCGCGGGCGGGCTGCTTGATCCGGAAGCCCAGCGGCAGCCGCACCCGGCGGTTGAAGTCCTCGAAGCCGTCCAGGACTTCGGCCATGGTGTCGCGGATCCGGTCGTAGTCCTCGATGTACCACTCCCACGGGGTGGGGCTGTCCGGCAGGGCCGCGCGGGCCATCCCGGCGACGATCGCCGGCTCGGAGAGCAGGTGCGGTGAGGCCGGGCGCTTCATGCCGGCCGACAGGTGCACCATGCTCATCGAGTCCTCGACCGAGGTGGACTGCACCCCGGCGCGCTGGTGGTCCTTCTCGGTCCGGCCGAGGCAGGGCAGGATCAGCGCCCGGCGGCCGTGCACCAGGTGGCTGCGGTTCAGCTTGGTGCTCACCTGTACGGTCAACTCGCAGGTGCGCAGGGCCTGGTAGGTGTAGGGGGAGTCCGGGGCGGCGAGCGCGAAGTTGCCGCCCATGCCGACGAAGACGGTCACCTCGCCGCGCCGCATCGCCTCGATCGTCCCGACCGTGTCCAGGCCGTGGGCGCGCGGCGGGTCGATCCGGCAGACCGCGCCGAGCCGGTCCAGGAAGGCGTCGGCCGGCCGGTGGTCGATCCCGCAGGTGCGGTTGCCCTGCACGTTGCTGTGCCCGCGCACCGGCGAGGGCCCGGCCCCCTCCCGGCCCAGGTTGCCGCGCAGCAGCAGCAGGTTGACGATCTCCCGCACGGTGTCCACCCCGTGCTCGTGCTGGGTGACGCCCAGGCACCAGCTGAAGATCGAGCGGTCCGCCTCGCGGTAGACCCGCGCCGCCTTGAGGATCTCCGCCCGGCCCAGCCCGCTCTGGCGCTCCAGCTCCGCCCAGGGCGTCTGCTCGCAGACGCGCCGGTAGGCCGCGAAGCCGCTGGTGTGCCGCTCGATGAAGAGCCGGTCCAGTGCCCCGTCGTCGGCCGCCGACTGCTCCAGGAGCGCCTTCGCCATGCCGCGCAGCAGCGCCATGTCGCCGCCGATCCGCGGCTGGAGGTTGAGCGTGCTGGTGCGGGTCGCCCGGTTCAGCGCCATGTCGGTGAAGTCGTGCGGGATGATCGTCCGGGTCGCCGCCGCCTCGACCAGCGGGTTGACGTGCACGATCTGCGCGCCGCGCCGGAAGGCCTCGGCGAGCGAGGTGAGCATCCGGGGCGCGTTGGAGGCCGCGTTGACGCCCAGGATGAACAGCGCGTCGGTGACCTCCCAGTCCTTGAGGTCGACCGTCCCCTTCCCGGTGCCCAGCGCCGCCTGGAGGGCCCGTCCACTGGCCTCGTGGCACATGTTGGAGCAGTCGGGGAGGTTGTTGGTGCCCAGCTCGCGGGCCATCAGCTGGTACAGGAAGGTCGCCTCGTTGCCGAGCCGGCCGGAGGTGTAGAACGCCGCCCGGTTCGGGTCGTCCAGCCCCCGCAGGGTGCGGCCGACCAGGTCGAACGCGTCCTTCCACCCGATCGGCAGGTAGTGGTCGGTGTCCGGGTCGTAGACCATCGGCTCGGTGAGCCGGCCCTGGTCCTCCAGGGCGAAGTCGCTCCAGTCGGACAGCTCGGTCACCGAGTGCGCGGCGAAGAACTCCAGGCCGACCCGCTTGCGGGTCATCTCCCAGGTGACGTGCTTGATGCCGTTCTCGCAGATGTCCAGGTGCAGGCCCTTGGTGTCGTCCGGCCAGGCGCAGCCCGGGCAGTCGAAGCCGCCGTTCTCGTGGTTCATCCGCATGACGGCCCGCGGGCCGTCCAGGTACGCCCCCTCGCGGGCCATGAAACGGGTGACGCTCTTCGCCGCGCCCCAGCCGGCGGCGGGGTGGTGGTACGGCGCGTAGCGGGGCGGCGCGGCGGGGGAGGGGCCGACCTCCTCCGGCCGCTGCGGGGCGGCGGTGGCTTCGTCGTCGGAGGTGGTCACGGTGCTCGCCTTCCGTCGCGCGGCTGGGTCACTCGGGGGTCCGGGTCGACGCTACGCCGGGCCGTCGGCCCTCGCGCGTCGACCGCTACGGCCCCCGTGCACCGACCGCTACGGCTCCCGCGCGTCGACCCTTGCGGCTCCCGCGCGTCGACAGCTACGCCTTCGGCAGGGCGCCCAGCACCCCGGCCAGGTCCGTCCGCCGGGCCACCTCCCGCAGGGCGCGGGCCATCACCGACCCCGGCTCCCGGGCCGCGGTCACCAGCCCGATCGGCGTGCTGTGCACCGGCTCCACCAGCGGGACGGCCCGCATCCCGGGCGGCACCCCGAACACGTGCAGCCAGGCGTACGGCACCACGCTCGCCCAGTGGCCGGTGCGCACGTGCGCGAACAGCGAGCCCACCGAGTCCGTCTCCACCCGGGGCACCGGCGCCAGTCCGAGGCCCGCGAACACCCCGTCCAGCACCCGGCGGCCCTGCATGCCCGGGTGCAGCAGGCACAGCGGCAGCCGGGAGGCCTCCGTCCAGGTGGCGTGCGGCTGCCCGGCGAGACCGTCGGCGGGGCCGGTCAGCAGGACGTACCGCTCCTCGTACAGCGGGACGGTGCGCACGCCCTCGGTGCCCTGCTCCGGGAGGTAGCTGAGGCCCGCGTCGATCTCGAAGTCCCTTACCTGGCGCAGGAGTTCATCGGCGCGCAGGTCGGTGGACAGCTCCACGGCGGCCAGCGGGTGGGCGGTGCAGAACGGTCCGGTGAGCAGCGGGACGGCCCCCGAGGCGGTCGGCACCGAGCCGATCCGCAGCCGTCCGCTCAGCCCGGTGCGCAGCGCGTCCACCTCGTCGCGCAGGGCGTCCCGGTCGGCCAGGATGCGCTGCGCCCACCGCACGATCCGCTCGCCCTCGGGGGTCAGGCCCTCGTACGCCCGGCCGCGCCGCACCAGCAGCACCCCCAGTTCGTCCTCCAGCTTGCGCAGCGCCTCGGACAGCGCCGGCTGGGAGACCCGGCAGGCCTGGGCGGCGCGGGCGAAGTGCCGCTCGCGGGCCAGGGCGACCAGGTACTCGAGCTGGCGGAACAGCATCTACTCGGCCTCGGCCTCGGCGGCGTGCCCGGCCTCGGTCGGGTCGGTCAGGTCGATCCGGTCGGTGCGGGTGTACACGTTCATCGAGTCGCCGCGCAGGAAGCCGACCAGGGTCAGCCCGCTCTCCTCGGCCAGGTCCACCGCCAGCGAGGACGGCGCGGAGACGGCGGCGAGCGCGGGGATGCCGGCCATCACCGCCTTCTGCACCAGCTCGAAGGAGGCCCGGCCGCTGACCATCAGCACCGTGCCCCGGGCCGGCAGCAGGCCCTCGCGCAGCGCGTGGCCGACCACCTTGTCCACCGCGTTGTGCCGCCCCACGTCCTCGCGCAGGCAGAGCAGCCGCCCCTGGGCGTCGAACAGCCCGGCCGCGTGCAGGCCGCCGGTGCTGTCGAAGACCTTCTGGGCGGCGCGCAGCCGGTCCGGCAGCGCGGACAGCAGCTCGGGGGTGATCCGCAGCCCGTCCGCCGCGACGCTCCACGGCGCGGTGGTGCGCACCGCGTCCAGGCTGGCCTTGCCGCACAGGCCGCAGGAGGAGGTGGTGTAGAAGTTGCGCTCCAGCGAGGCGTCCGGGGCGGGCACACCGGCCGCGAGCACCACGTCCACCACGTTGTAGGTGTTGCCGCCGTCGGCGGTGGCCCCGGCGCAGTAGCGGATCCCGGCCAGGTGGTCGGCGGCGTGCAGCACGCCCTCGCTGACCAGGAAGCCGGCCGCGAGGTCGAAGTCGCTGCCGGGGGTGCGCATGGTCACCGTCAGCGGACGGCCGCCGACCCGGATCTCCATCGGCTCCTCGGCGGCCAGGGTGTCGGGGCGGTGCGAGGGCACGCCCTTGCGCAGCCGCAGCACCCTGCGGGGTACGGTCACTCGGCCCATGGTCGTCGGCTCCTCGGGTGGGTCGCGGGTCGCGGGTCGTGGGTCGGCCTCGCGGCCGGTCAGGTCTGTACGGATGAATCCTCGCGCGTTTCCGGGCCGGCCGGGTGCCCGGGCAGGTGGCGGCGGCTGTGCGCGCCGGTGACCGCCAGGCAGAGCACGCCGACGGCGGCCATGCCGACCAGCAGCGCCGGGTAGGACGCGTGGCCGGCCGTGCCGGCCAGCAGCAGCGGGGTGAGGAAGCCGCTGGAGGTGGTGCTCTGGTAGAGCGCGGCGGAGGTCGGTCCGGCGGGGTTGCGTCCGGTGGCGCGTCCGGCGCTGCGGGCGGTGAGCCGCTCCACCTCGTGCAGGCCCGCGCCGAGGGTCAGTCCGTACCCGGTGCCGAGCACGACGGCGGCCGCCAGCACCAGCCCCACCGAGTCGCGGTCGGCGGCCAGCGCGCCGAGCAGCAGTCCGGCGATCACCGTCGCCATCGCGGTGAGGGTGGCCCGGGCGCTGCCCGCGTCGTCCAGCCGGGCCGCGAAGGGCTGGGCGAGCACCCCCATGGCGAGCGTCAGGGCCGCCACCAGACCGCTGAACAGCGGTGCGTAGCCCGGCAGATGGTGGGCGACCAGCGGCGGCAGCACGACGTAGCCGACGGTCGCGGCGCCCAGCACGGCGGGGCTGGCGGGCAGCACGACGTAGCGGAACCGGGGGTGCTGCACGGCCGCGCGGTGGTGCTCCGCGGGCCGGACCGGGCGGCCCACCGGCGCCGCGTCCGGGAGCCGGCCGGTGGCCCGCAGGACCAGCAGACAGGCCGCGGCGTGGGCGAGACAGGGCACGACGGTCGGACCGGGCAGCCACTCCGAGAGGACGCCGGAGGCCAGCGCACCGGCCGAGAAGCCGATCCCGGTGGCGTACATCGCGCGGCGCGCGGCGGCCACCGGCGACACCCCGGGGCCGGAGAGCTCCCGCAGCCAGGTCGTCCCGGCCGGGAACACCAGCCCGGCCGCGAAGCCGGTCGCCAGCCGGGCGACGTACCCGGTGGGCTCGTCGCCCAGCGCCAGCAGCGCGCTGGCGGCCGCCGACAGGGCGAGCCCGGCCCGCACCGTGCGCCGGCGCCCGTACTGGTCCGCGGCCGGGCCGCCCAGCAGCAGCCCGGGCACCAGCCCGACCAGGTACACCGAGAACATCCCGGCCAGCGACACCGGCGACCAGTCCGTGTGCGCCCGGTAGACGCTCGCCAGCGCGGTGAACTGGTTCGCTCCCCAGGCGGCGACCGCCACGGCGGCCGCGGCCGGTATCCAGCGGGCGGTGCGCACGTGCGGGGTCTCCTCGGACGGTTCGCTCGGACGGGGAATCCGGCGGCGGTGGGCCGCCCGTCCAGTGTCCTGTCCGGCATCGTCGCAGGTCAAAGAGGTCGTACCAGTCGTCCGATCGGCGCGGCCTATCGAACGGGACGACCTCCGACGGCCCCGGTCAGCCGCTGCCGCCCACCGCCAGCACGACCGCGCTCGCCGCGCCGCCCGGCGTCTCGTAGTTCACCGTCTCCCCGGCGTGGCGGCCCAGCAGCGCCTTCCCGAGCGGGCTGTCGTACGTCACCAGGGTCAGCTCGCGCTCCTCGGCCAGCTCGGAGATCTCGACGGTCTCCTGCTCGCCGTCGGAGAACCGCACGGTGACCGTCGACCCCACCCCGATCACGTCCGTGGACGGCGCCCCGGCCACCTCGGCCTCCCGCAGCCGCCCCTCCAGCTCGACGATCCGCCGGTCCAGCCGCGTCACGTCCGAGGCCCGCTGCAACTCGTCCGCCGCGTCGGCGCGGTCCCCCACCGGATCCTCCCCGCGCAGGGTCGCGGCCACCTCCCCCCGCTCCGCCCGCAGCTGCGCCAACTCCTCCTGCACGGCACGCAGCCCCTCGGCACTGATCGGTTCCGGCCCACCGCTCATCGCACGCTCCCGGGTCTCTGAGGGAACACCCAAACACCGGTCGCCTCTCATTACCCCACCCCACCGAAGCCCGGGCAAATCCTCGGCGGACGCGGGCCGGGACGCGCGACGGGACGCGGGCCGGGACGCGCGACGGGGCACCGGCCCGGCCCGGCCGGGGGTCAGCGGGTGAGCAGTTCGGCCGGGACGACCGGTTCGAGGAAGCGGCTGGCGGCGCCGTGCCAGGAGACGGCGAGGGCCTCGCGGGCGCGGGTGCAGGCCACGAACAGCAGGTTCAGCTCACCGTTGAGGTCCTCCCGGTGCTGCTGCGGGTCGGTGTCCTCCGGGGTGAGCGCGTTGCCGTTGGGCACCATGGCGTCGCCGACGCCCACCACGGCGACGCAACGGAACTCCAGCCCCTTCATCCGGTGCATGGTGCCGATCCGCACGCCGGGGGCCGGCGCGCTGCCGAGCAGGTGGGCCGGGGTGCCGGCCTGCTCCAGCGCCCGGGCCGTGTCGCGGCCGAGTTGGGCGGTGCGGGTTGCGACGCCGATGTCCTCCGGGCCGACCCCCGAGGCGGTCCACGCCTCGATCCGGGCGACCAGGGCCCGGAGCTCCTCGTCCTGGTCGGCGTGGCCGCGCGCCTCGGGCTGGGCGCCGTGCAGGGTCGAGTGGTAGCCGGCCAGCGACTCCTCGCCGCCGTCCAGGTCGTCCGGGCGTTCGCCGGTGAGCAGTGAGGCGGCCCAGCTCAGGATCTCCTGCGTGGTGCGGTAGTTGACGCGCAGTCGGGAGGAGCGGCCGACCACCTGGATGCCGAGCGAGCGCAGCGAGACCTTGTTGCCGTAGATCCGCTGGTGGGGGTCGCCGGCCAGGAACAGGTCGTCCGGTCCGGGGGCGGCGAGTGCGCGCAGGAAGCGCCACTGCGCAGGGTGGAGGTCCTGCGCCTCGTCGACCACCACGTGCCGGAACGGGCGTTCGTCCCGTTCGTCGAGGGACCGGGCGGCGTGCGCGCAGACCTGGAGGAAGGTCCGCTCCCCGCTCTGCCGCAGCTCCTCCTCGAACGCGGCCACCGTGCGCCACAGTTGGGCGCGTTGCAGCGGGCCGAGCGCGGTGCCCCGGCCGGTCCGGGGGGCCTTGAGGTACTGCTCGGGGCTCTCGATCGCCTGGGCCAGGACGACCTGCCGCCACTCCTGGTCCAGGAAGACGTCGGTGAAGTCGACCCCGAGCCGCTGCCCGACCCGGCGCCAACGGGCCAGCACCGCCCGCTGGTTGAACAGGATCTTCAACGGGGCGCCGCCGAGCGAGCGGCGCAGCACCTCGTTCGCCAGGGCGTCGACGGTGACCACCCGGACCTTGGCCCGGATCCGCCCGTCGGTGATCAACAGGCCCAGGCAGCGCTCCAGTTCGGCGGCGAGGTCCTTGGTGTAGGTGGTGAGCAGCACCGACCCGTCGGGGGCGTCGGCGGGCAGCCGGCGGGCCAGGTGGTAGGCCCGGTGCAGGGCGACCACGGTCTTGCCGGTCCCGGGGCCGCCGGTGACCCGGGCCGGGCCCTGGTACGAACCCCGGTAGGCGATCCGGTACTGGGCCGGGTGCAGGAAGATCCGCCAGGCGTCGAAGGGGCGCTCCAGGATCTCCTGGAGCTCCTCGGGCCCGGACACCAGGGCGACTCGGCCGCGGGCGTGGGCCATCGCCGAGACCAGTTCGTCCCCGGGGCGCCCGGTGCCCGCCGGGTCCGCCGCCCGCGCGTACGCCTGGACGATCTCGCGGTCGATCTCGGCCGGTTCCATCCCGCTGGCCAGGCCGATCAGCACGTCGAACTGCTGCTCCGGCAGGACCCGGTGGAGCGCCTCCAGGTGCGCCTCGTCGGGCAGCAGGCGGATGATCGGCAGGATCTCCTCCTCGATGCCCAGGCTGCGCAGGACCTTGTCGGAGCGGTCGGCGAAGAGCCGCTGGGGCTCGTCCGAGGCCCGGGCCCGCAGTGAGGCGGAGGCGCGCTCCAGGGCGACGTCGTTGCGGATCTCGACGCCCTGGGTGGCGGCGTTCACCGAGGCGCGGTGCTTGAGCGCCCAGTCGTTGGCCTTGTCGTGGGGGAGCACCTTGAGCAGCAGGTAGCCGTCGCCCCGGTCGGCCTTGAGGACGACCCCGCGCCAGAAGTCGGTGATCCGGATGGTCCGGATCCGCGGGTCCCGCTGGTGGGTGAGCTTCTCCAGATGGGTGCCGGCGTGGGTGGCCCCGGTGAACTTCTCGAAGGTCTCGAAGACCCGCCGCTGCACCGACCGCTCCAGTGCCGCGAACTCCATCAGGAAGTCCCGGTGCATCCCCAACGTCGCCACCCGGGCCCCCTCACGCCTCTGTCCGGATCTTCGGTGTGCCCACTCTACTGGGGGACTTGGAGGTGGCGGTGGTCACCTCCGGGGGCGGGGAGGCGGGGGAAAGCGCAGGTCGCAGGGGTGGGGCGGAGCGGCGGGGGAGGGACCGGCCGTCGGGCCGGAAGCGGGCGAAGCTACCATGTGCGCAACACCCTCAGCTCGAAAGATGGACTTGTGACTGTCAACGACGACGTGTTCACGGACTGGAAGAACCGCGAGGAGATCGCGGAGTCGATGATCCCGATCATCGGGCGACTGCACCGGGAGAAGGACGTCACCGTCCTGCTCCACAGCCGTTCCCTGGTGAACAAGTCGGTGGTCAGCATCCTCAAGACGCACCGCTTCGCCCGGCAGATAGCCGGCGAGGAGCTCTCGGTCACCGAGACGATGCCGTTCCTGGACGCCCTGACCACCCTGGACCTCGGCCCCTCGCAGATCGACCTGGCGATGCTCGCCTCGGCCTACCGGGCGGACGACCGGGGCCTGTCGGTGGCGGAGTTCACCGCCCAGGCCGTCGCCGGTGCCACCGGTGCCAACAAGCTGGAGCGCCGGTCCGCGCAGGACGTCGTGCTGTACGGGTTCGGCCGCATCGGCCGGCTGGTCGCGCGGCTGCTGATCGAGAAGGCCTCGGGCAACGGCCTGCGGCTCAAGGCCATCGTCGTGCGCAACGGCGGCGGCGACGACCTGGTCAAGCGCGCCTCGCTGCTGCGCCGGGACTCGATCCACGGCCAGTTCCAGGGCACGATCACCGTCGACGAGGCGAACAACAAGATCGTCGTCAACGGCAACGAGATCACGGTGATCTACTCCAACGACCCGAGCGAGGTCGACTACACGGAGTACGGGATCAAGGACGCGATCCTGATCGACAACACCGGCCGGTGGCGTGACCGCGAGGGCCTGTCCAAGCACCTGCGCCCCGGCATCGCCAAGGTCGTGCTGACCGCCCCGGGCAAGGGCGACGTCCCGAACATCGTGCACGGCGTCAACCACGACATGATCAAGCCGGACGAGCAGATCATCTCCTGCGCCTCCTGCACCACCAACGCGATCGTCCCGCCGCTCAAGGCGATGGAGGACGAGTACGGCGTCGTGCGCGGCCACGTCGAGACCGTCCACTCGTTCACCAACGACCAGAACCTGTTGGACAACTACCACAAGGCCGACCGTCGCGGCCGCTCGGCGCCGCTGAACATGGTGATCACCGAGACCGGTGCCGCCTCGGCCGTCGCCAAGGCGCTGCCGGACCTCAAGGCGAAGATCACCGGCAGCTCGATCCGGGTGCCCGTTCCGGACGTGTCCATCGCGATCCTGAACCTCCAGCTCAAGCGGGAGACCACCCGCGAGGAGGTGCTGGACCACCTGCGCGGGATCTCGCTGACCTCGCCGCTCAAGCGGCAGATCGACTTCACCGACTCGCCCGACGCGGTGTCCAGCGACTTCATCGGGTCGCGGCACGCCTCGATCGTGGACGCCGGTGCGACCAAGGTCGACGGCGACAACGCGATCCTCTACCTGTGGTACGACAACGAGTTCGGCTACTCGTGCCAGGTGGTCCGGGTCGTGCAGTACATCTCGGGCGTCGAGTACCCGACGTTCCCGGTGTCGGCGGGCTGAACCGTCCGAGCCGTGTGACGCCGTGACGGCGGTGGGTGGTGGCCTCGCGAGAGGTCGCCACCCACCGCCGTTTCGCTTCCCGGGGGCGATGAGGGGCGATGGGGCTTTGGGCGGCGTGACCCCCGGGGCTGCTCCGGGGGCGGACGCTACCGTTTCAGCGGTTGAGCATGCACAGGGCCCGGTGATACTCGATGTACTTTTCGTCGATCGGGTGATCGGAGTGCCGACGAAGTGGGCCGAGGGGCCGGTCACCGTGTGTTTCTCGAACCACCCCCTCGACGTCGATGTAGATTGCCAGGCCGTCGAAGAGCACATGGTGGTTCGCGCACAGGCACAGCAGGTTGTGCAGCTCGTCCGGGCCGTGGTGGGGCTTGCCGAGGCCGCGGATGTGGGCTGCTTCGCTGTACGGTCTCCGGTTGTACTGCAGCACGGTGTCGCAGACCTGGCACCGGTAGTCGTAGATCTCCTTCACTTGGCTCACGAGGGCACTGTTTCGGACGGGGCGGGATGAGGTTGACTCTCGCCGTGGGGCGGCACCGGCTGCGCGCTCGGGGGCGATGGCCGTCGTCGCGCGTTCATCCTCCGGGGTGTCGGTGAGACCTTCCGCCGTGGTGTATCCGGTCATTCCCAGGCGGTCCAGCAGTGCCTGCAGGTCGACGTCGTGAAGATAACGGTTCCGTAGCAGCAGCATCGCCTCAAGCCGGGTGACGGGCCCCTTCAGGAGCTCGGCGGCCTCCCGGGAGAGGCCGGCCTCTGGCTGAGTGTCGTTGAAGACCTTGACCGGGGGCATGGAATGTGTGTCCTCGGCCACTCCGCGTACCTCCCAGAGGCCACTTCCCCGAAGGTGCCAGAACGGGTACTCGGGCGTGACCTTGGAACCGGGCAGCCCGTACGTGGAAAGCAGCGGTCCGACTTCGGAGTGGAATACCGACCAGGGGGCCAGGCGCGGCTCGCCTGCCGCGATACGGGCGATCGCCCAGAGCAGCGCGAGTGGCTGGTGGCGGCTCGGCTCCCTGCTGGCAGTGTTGCGATTGGTCTTGAGCGTTTCGAGCCGGGCGAGCAGGCCCGCCCGGGTCATCGGAGCGGTGCGGGCCGGTGACGGCAACGCAGGTTCATGAGGCGGCTGCGGGCGACGTCCGGCCGGAAGCCGGTCGGTGACGCGCGCGTAGTCCTCGGCCGATCGGAGCGTGAGCATGCGCAGGGGGCGTGGAACTCGGAGGGCGGCGAGGAGGTCCAGAGCGGGGACCGGTTGGGAGAACTCCTCGAAGTCGTCGAGCGCCATGATGTGTGACCAGGTCTCGCCTTCCTCGTCGCTTCCCCAGACAGCACGGGCCAGGACCGAGCTGGTGAAGAGCCGGATGACCTTCGCACGCGCGATGAAGGAGTTCCCGGTGTAGAACAGGACGTCGTCGCCGACCCGGCGGTCTCGCAGGGCGCGGACCTTCTCGTTGTTGGTCTGCGAGGTCGGGGTGGAGCCCCACAGCCGAGCGATCCCGTTCGGGTACAGGTCGGTGAGCACGTCGGCTTCCGAGCCGAGCGAGCGCTGTAGATCAGAGACTCGGATACCCGCTCGCATGGACTTGGCGAAATGCTGCGGCCCCCCGTCCCGGGTGCCTCTGGGCTGGAGGATCAGTTGCGGCTTTTCTGAGGTGCGAAGGCTCTCCTCGGCAGCCGGGCCGATGAGGTCGGGTTCCCGGACAGCAGGCTGTGTTGCTGTATGCGTCGGATTGGCGAAGCTCATGCCGAGAGGATAGTAAGAAGATACGACAGCGGCTCGTGAGTTACCTGGGGTGCAGGGGGCGAGCTGTTGAAGGCATTGCTTCAGGCATGCATGACATGCAGCCGTACAGGCTCGGAAAGCGCCGCAGATGCACCCGGAAGGTCAGCCAGACGTGCAGCGACGGTGGCCATGGCGAGCCGCTCGGGCAGCGCTGCAGAGAACTTCAGCCCTTTGACGGCTCGTCGGTCGACGTCCGGGAGAACGAGGCCGGTGCCGGCGCCGGCACGAGCGCTCTGCCACATCGGGGCCGTCAAGTCTTCGCGAAGCCGCACGTAGCAGTCCGTCGGCCGCTGAACCGGGTCCGCGATGGACGACATCGTGGCGGCGAGCGTGGCATTGGCCCGGTAGCCCGCCCACGTCCACCACCGAACGTCGTCTCCGCATCGCGTGATGAGGCTTCCGGTGGGGTGCACGTTGTCGGGTGCGTCCTCTTCGCGCAGTTGCTGGAGACGGGCCTGTGCTCGCCGGGTGAGTGAGACCGGTGGATCGGCTCCCAGGAGGACGTCGCGCAGCGACCGGGTCAGTTCGTACGACAGCCCGGCGATGCCGTTGCCGGACCACTTGGCGATACCACCACCGTCGGCAGGTTCGACGAAGGCCCGACGCCTGGACCAGTCGATGAAGGTGACCTGCCAGCTCCTCCCGCCGAGGAGAAGCCGGCGTGGGCCCGGCCGTTCCTCGGTGAGGACGGAGGGATCGGTTTGTCCGATCTCCGTACGTCCCGACAGCACCGTGAACTGTGGCGGCGCCGTGAACGACGCGGTCAGTTCGATGAAGTGACGGCGGCCGAAACGCTGTTCCGCCTCCGGGCCGATGAAGAGCAGGCCGTTGTCGTCGTCGAGGAAGCCCTCGCCCACCAGGTGCCGCAGGATCGGTTCGCCGGAGCGGTCGAAGGGCGCCAGCCCGTTCCACTCCAGGCTCCACAGGTGGTTGCCCAGGGTGTGTTCCTGGAGGGTCACGGCGAGGAGCTGTTGGGCGACCAGGTGCCGAGGCTCGGGCGGCGGCGTTACGGCCTCGACCCAGCCACGTCCCCACAGCAGCAGCAAGCCCGCGGCCTGAAGCAGGGTTTCCTCCTCGGTGGCCAGGAACAGGCAGTTGCGCACGCTGCCGGCCCGCCGACCGGTGCGGCCGATCCGTTGGAGGAAGGAAGCGACCGTGCGGGGCGCGTCGATCTGGATGACACGATCCAAATCTCCGACGTCGATGCCGAGTTCGAGGGTGGAGGTGGAGACGATCACGCAGTCGCGGGCCTCGGCGAAGGCCTGCTCGGAGCGAGCCCGCTCCTCGGCCGACAACGAGGCGTGGGAGAGGAAGGTGGTGACCTCACGGGCCCGCAGGGCGGCACCGAGCTGTTCCACCTGCCGGCGGGAGTCGCAGAAGACGAGCCGCTTCTCGCCACGGTGAAGCGACGCGATGAGCTTCGCCGCGTTCTCCAGCGAGCCGACGTAGTCGAGTTCCACCTCGCCGGCCGGCCGAGCATCGGTGGAGACGGCCGCGAGCTCGGGTGCGACGACTTGTCCGGCGCGGGTCTTCGCACCCGATCCCTGCAGCCAGGTCAGCAGCTGTTGCGGATTGCCCACCGTCGCCGAGAGGCCGATGCGCTGGATGGGGCGGCCGGTGATGCGTTCGAGCCTCTCGAGGACGGCCAGGAGATGCCAGCCGCGATCGTCTCCGGCGAAGGCGTGGACCTCGTCCACGACGACCGCACGGATGGACGAGAGCAGTTGAGCGTGGTCGGTCTTGATCCCGATGAGCATGGCCTCGAGCGATTCCGGCGTCGTGAGGAGAACGTCGGGCGGATCGGTCCGGATCCGTTTCCGCTGCGACTCGGTGGTGTCGCCGTGCCACAACGCCGCCCGCCGCCCGAGCCACTGAGCGTAGGAATCGACGCGGGTGACCAGGTTGTTGAGCAACGCCTTGAGCGGGCACAGATAGAGCACCGAGATGCCAGTCCACCGGTACTGGGCCATCGCGGAGAGCATGGGGAAGCAGGCCGCCTCGGTCTTGCCACCGGCGGTCGGTGCAAGCAGCACGGCGTCATTGCCGTCCATCAGCGGTGCGATCGCGGCGCGCTGCAGAGGGCGGAGATCGGGCCAGCCCAGGGTGTTCACGATGTGGTGCAGGACCACGGGATCGAGCCGGTCGAGCGGGCTCATGAGGTCTGCGGCGCTCGAATCGGGGTTCTCGGAGCTGGTCATCACAGCTCCAGGTCGATGTCGTCCGCCGATCCGGCGGCGGCCAGGTTCCGCTCCGCGGTGGTGAGTTCTTGGGACGAGACGGTCAACTGGTAGTGCTGCCGCGGATCGAAGTCGTCGAATTGGTCGATCCGGTCGAGGACGTCGCCCACGAGCTTTTTCAGGAAGAGCCTCGGGGCTACGCCCACCTTGCCGCCCAGTGCGCCGCCGACGGCGTCGGCCAGGTCGGCGATGTAGGCGTCGTCGGCCAACTTCTTGATCCGATTGGAGGAATCGGCACCGTCGGCATAGAGGTCACGGATCGTAGCCCCGAGGCCGACGAGTGAGTCCCGGGTGAATCCGGGAAGCCGGAGTTGCACGGCGCGAGGGTTGTCGAACCTCGGGTCGGTGGTGAAGTCGGTTGCGAGGCGCTGGGCGAGTGGGGCGAGTCGCTGAACTCCCTGCTGGCCGTCATAGAAGGCGGGAGTACCGGTGATCACCAGGTACAGGCCGGGGAAGCGGCCCGAGTGGACCTCGTCGATCAGCTGGCGCAGCGCGTTGAGCGCCTTGTCCCGGGCGTCGGACCGGACCCGCTGCAGCGTCTCGACCTCGTCGAGGACGAGGAAGAGCCCGGCATGCCCGGAGTCCCGGAGTACGGTGAGCAGCCCCTGGAGAAACCCGAGGGCTCCGAAGTGGTCGAGGTCGCCGCGCACTCCGGCGGACCGCCGGGCCGCGGCGGCGACGTTCGGCTGCCCGCCGAGCCAGGCGAGTACGGCCGCAGCCGTGGTCTCGTCGCCCGTAGTGAGGGCGGCCCGGTAGCCGCGCAGGGCCGCGGCGAACGAGGGTGCGTGCCGGGACACCTCACTGAGTCGGGCGGCGAGCAGCCGCTCCACCTCCTCGGGAAGCTGGTCCTCGGAACACCCGGCGGCAAGGGCGTCCTCCTCCAGCGCGTAGAACCACGCGTCCACCACGGGGCGCAGCGCGCTCGGTGGGAAGCTCGAGGTGCCAAGCCGTTCCGTCAGCCGACGGTAGACGGTCTCCAGCTTGTGGAGCGGCGTTTCGGTCTCGGAGACCTGGATCTCGGCGACGGCGAAGTTCCGGCGCTTGGCGCGCTCGCCGAGCCACCTGGTGAAGAACGTCTTGCCCGATCCGTACTCACCACGTACGGCCTTGAACACCGATGCCCCGGAGACGACCGCGTCCAGCTCGGCGTCGAGGGCGGTTTCGAACCGGCCGAGCCCCGTGGCGAGCAGGTCGAGCCCGTTCTCGGGCACCGCGCCGCGGCGCAGCGCGTCGATGACGTCGCGACGACGAGCCGCGCTGACGGTCGGGGGACGGGAGGTTCCTTCGGCACTCACGCGGGCAAGTCTCCCATTACCGGGCGACCGTGATCACGTTCGTGCTCGTCCTGCCGTCGGGCCGTTATCTGCCGGTGCCCGACCGGGTTCGTTGTACGGAGGCGCGCCGAAGTGGGAGCCCCGCCTCGGCGCGTCGGTTCACCGCAGGTCGAACTGGGCACGCAGCAGCCCTGTGTCGAGCCGCAGGGTGCGGCCGTCGGGCAGCGTTTCCAGGACCTGGATGCTGTCGTAGTTGAGCAGCTGCCGCAGCACGGCGGCGAAACCGTCCGCGCGGACGGCGAGCAGGCCGATCCGTTGTGCCAGCGCGGTGACCGGCAGGGTGCCGCCGGCGTCCAGCAGCGCCCGCAGGGCCTTGTCGACCTTGGCCAGATCGGGCTTACGCGCGAGCAGATCCACCTGGTCCTGGAAGATCTGGGAGCCCAGCAGGTTCCCGACCAGGGTGTCCTGGGGGGAGACCAGAGTGGGCGCCAACAGCGTGCCGTCGTCGTCGACCGTCGGTTCGAGCGCGACCTCGAAGAGGGCGTCGTGACCTGGCGCTGCAGCCTTGGCCGGCCGCGGTGTCCTGGCAGGCTTCTTCGGAGGCGTCGCCGGGACCGGCCGGGGCTGGACCGCGCCCGGTAGGAGATCCCACCAAGCGGGCTCCGGGTTGCCCAGCTCGCGCCAGCCCTTCGGCGGGGTTGCCCCGAACGGTAGGAGCGCGAGTACAGGGATCGCCACCTCGGCGAGCGAGGCCCCGCCGTGATAGCCGGCCTTGAGAGCGGTGTAGCGGGAGTCAGCGTCCCACAGCGCGACGATTTCGCCACCGGTCTGAGGGGAGACCACCCGTGACCCCGCGAGGGCGATCTCGGTGTCGCCGAGCTCACCACCGGGGGCACGGTGCCGGGCGGAGACGGCGCCGTCACGCTCCACCTTGATCCCGCGCCGGTCGACCACGTGTCCGTGGTCGCTGGTGATGATGACCGCCCGCCCCTGGGCGGCGGCGAGCCGCAGCAGATCCTGCAGGCCTCCTATGTCGGAGAGCCGCCAAGAGCCGTCGCCATGCTTCTGCTCCTTGGCGAGCCGGTCGTCGACGGTGTTGAGCACCACGGCGACGTGCGTGTCATCGGCCAGCGCTTCGGTGAGCGCGGGACCGAAGATTGCGCCGCCCGTTTCGCCGCGGAGGTGGTCCTTGTGGAAGACCGCCACCTTTTCCCCGCCCCAGAACCGGTGGGTGGGGACGATCCGCTTCTCGTCGGCTTGTGTGCCCGCCATCAGCCGGGCGGCGAAGAGGGAGGTGCGGGAGACCGCGGTCACGGTCGGCAGGGCGGCCGCCACGGCCCGGCGCTGTGGGGCGCTAGACGGGACCTCGGAGGCCGCGCTCCCCACCGCCCGGGGCGTCACGTCGTACTCGGCCCAGTGCTCGCGCAGCTCTGCGCCGAGTTCGGTCGCGATGGCAGCGCTCATCCCGTCGACGACCACGAGCAGCACGCGGCGCTCGCCGGCCTTCACCACCGGGCCCACGACTCTCGGGAGGAAGGTCTCCACGGTGAGCATGGTGCCGGGATCCGTCCCGGCCGCCGTCCACGTGGCCAGGACCTTGGCGAATCGGTGGTCGATCTCACGACGCCGGGCCCGGACCGAGCAACAGAGCCGGTCGTAGGCGGACTTCAGCACGTCGTCGCGGTCGCCACCCGCCTCGATGTGTTCGAGTGCCAGATCGACCCAGCCGGTCTCGGCGACATGGCGGCTGACACCGTCGGCCACCGTCGGGACCTCGGTCGACGGGTCGGTGGCCAGCCACTGGGCGAGCCGCTGCGCCATGCTGGCCCGCTCGACCCTGGTCCGGGCTGCATCGCTTGACGCGAGCCGGTGCTCGCCGACCGTCAGGACCGTCTGCGCGAGGCGCGGCAGGTCGCCCGTACCGAGGGCTCGGCCGACCTCGGCGAAGCGGGCCTCGAGACCGGCCGCCAGGACCGGACTGGCCTCGGCGGCCGGACGCGCGCCGAACTGTTCGACCAAGGCGTCCGCCCGGTCCAGCACGGCTCCGGTCAACCGCCTGGCAGAGGCCGCCTCGTCGCCGGAGCCCGTTCGACCGGTCAGGAGGAGGACGGAGACGAACTCCTCGCAGCTGTGCCCGAAGGCGGCCACCAATGCGTCCAGGGCCTCGCCGTGGGCCGGCGGCTCCTCGCCGAACCACCGCTCGGCGCGCCCGCGCGCCCGGTAGTCCTCGGCCGTCGCCGAGCCCCCGTCCGCGTGCACCCACAGGGCCGCGCAGACCAGACCGAACGCGACCGCGTCGGGGCCGTGTTCGGCGGCGACCAGGGCCAGCAGCGCCTTGCCGGTGAGACCGGCCTGATCCTCCTCGGCCAGGAACGCGGTCAGCCCCGCCCGCTCGGGCGCCCGAAGGGCCAGGAAGCGCTCCGGACCTCCGGGCGTCAGCGACCAGCGCAGCAGAGCCGGTACGTCAAGGCTGGTGTCCGGAGCGGACTGTTCCGTCCGGTCCGGATCGAAGCGGCCGATGCCGAGCCGCCGCAGTGCGAGGGAGGCGAGGGCGCCGGGACGGGCCAGCACGCCGCCGCCCAGCTGCGGCCAGCCGGCAGGCGGGGTCGCGTCCAGAAGCGACTCGGCGGCCCAGTTGTCCTTGAGCAGCCGGTTGTCGGCGCTGACGGCACCGAAGGCCTGCCGGACCACGTCCCAGGTGTCGACGGCGTTGACCCGCTGCCGGTACACCCGGGCCAGCAGGTCGGGGCCCAGTTCCGACTCCTCCCGGTCCGTGAGGACGACCAGGATCTCCGGGCCCGACGTGTCAGCGGCAAGGTGCCCCAGGACCAGCTCGTACACGGCGAGCGGAGAGGGCGCAGCCGAGATTCGGGCCCGTCGCCGCTCGCCCCAGGCGAGTTCCGGGGCACCGTCCCACTCGGGTGCGGCACGCAGCAGGACAGCCCTGCGCCGGTTGCTGGTCAACCCCGATTGCGAGGCCAGGTACTGGGTGACGGTGCCGGTGTTCAGCCGGACCGCACTGGTGGTGACGACCGGGGTGCTCATTCGACCACCTTCCAGCTGATCTCGACGGTGGCGTTCGGCTCCCTGGCCGCCAGCTCCTCCAGATCGGCGCGGAGCTCGGCGATGGCGCGGGCCGCGGTGGTCCGGCCGCCGCCGGAGCGGCGGAGGGGGCGGCGGGCGGTGGGCTCGGTGGGCACGCGGGGATCGCTGGTGCGGGTGTCGAGGTCCGTGTCGTCGGCCCCGGGGGCGGGCTCTGGCGGGGTCACCGGGGTGACGGGCGGTGCCAGGGGCGCGACGGCGGCCTGGCTACGGTCGATGACCTCGACGATGGCGCGCCGGGCGTCCTTCAGCGCCTGGGGCAGGTCGGTCGTGACCTCCCGCGCGATCCCCCGCAGTTCCTCCAGGACGGCTTGGCCGGCCGGGCCGTAGTTGGGCGCGAGCTTGAGCATGTCCCAGGCGGCGCCGGCCAGCGCCGAGGCGACGGCCTCGGCCTGCTTGATCGACCTGCCGTAACGCTCGGCCGAGACCGCACCGAGGTCGAAGGCGGCGAAAGCACTGATGACCTGCTTGGCAGCACCGGATCCGGCTGCCGGGCCCTTGTCGGCGGCGATGATCACGTCGAGCAGGTCGAGCGAGCGCCTGGCCAGGGCGAGCCGGCCGGTGCCGTCGGTGTCGTCCAGACCGAGCAGCGCGGCACGCTTGTCGAGCTGCTGGACGAGGCTGGTGGCGTGCGGCTGGTAACTGCGTGCGGCGGTCACGATGTCGGTGGCGAAGCGGCTTGCGATCCGGCTGCGGCGCAGGGTCGGCGGCTTGGCGCCGAGGATGTGCTGGTAGCGGCGACCGGCCTCCTCCCAGGCCGCCTCGTCGGGCAGCGGCTGGGTACGCAGGGCATCGCCCGACTTGATCGCCGTCGGTTCGGGCGCGGGATCGAGCAGACCGCCGCCGCGCACCCACACCCGGTCGTCGAGCTCGGCGAACGAGGCGATGACCAGGTTGGCCAGGAACGGGGCCAGGCCCATCGGTTCGGGCCGGTCCAGCCAGTCGGTGAGACGGACGACGGTCAGGTCACCGGTGACGCCGTCGGTCTTGGCCTCCCGGCGGAAGTGGTCGGGCCAGCGGGTGGAGAGCTCGAAGTACGCCTCCTTCTGCTGACCGAGGCCGAGCTTCCCGGCGATCCGCTTCATCACCAGGCGGTCCTTGGCCGGGATCTCGACGCGCCGGTCGCTGGCTTCGCCGGCGGCGCGGATGTGCGCGAAGACGGTCTTGGCATCGGCGGGCTTGACGACGGTGCCGGGGGCGTCCCGGTCGAAGAGGGGGTGAGCAGGGTACTGGTGGGCGAGGAGCTTGCCGGCCACGTGCCGGGCGGCGTCGTGCAGCGACTGGCCGATGGAGGGGCGCAGGTCGGGGACGTCCGGCAGCGGCTCGAAGTGGTCGTCGAAGCCGAGCTCGACGTCGGAGCTCTTCTTCTCGGCCAGGCCGTACGCCTGCTTGAGAGCAGCCTTGACGGTCTTGGTCAGCGACTCGCGCTGGCCCTCCAGCAGCGCCTTGGCGCGGGCCCGGTTGTCGGCGTTCAGGTGACCGGCGTACTGGGTGTCGAAGCGGCGCTGGTCGCTGAGCGCGTAGTCGATGGTGACCAGACGGCGGAAGTCCTGGAAGCGCGCGGTCGACAGGTGGGTGGGGAGCCACGCGACCGTCCGCGGACGCTGCTCGCCGGACTGCACGCGCAGCTCGCGGATCCGGTTGGCGTCGTCGACCGGCCCGTACTCGCTCTCGTCGAAGGGCAGGTCGATGACGAAGCGCCAGGTGTTCTCAAAGCTGGGGCTGAACTCGTGGTCGGGCATGGTGTCCCGGTCGGCGACGTTGCCGAAGACGACCTCCACCGAGCGGTTGGAGCCGCGCCAGACGAACTTCAGCTCGTCGGCGTCGAGTCGGCCGTCGTGCGTCTCGACCCCCAGCTCCTCGGCGAGGAGTCGGCGGGCCAGCACGCGGCGGTTGCCCGGGTTGTCGTTGACGTTGGCGTTCGCGATGACGGAGTCGACGTCCACGCCGGCGAGTTCGAGTCGGACGCCAGGGTTGACCTGGGTACCGGTCTCCTTGATCTCGGCGAACCGGGAAGCCCAGTCGGCGACCTTCGACTTGATGACGCCAACCTCGGCGCCAGGGATCGGCGAGACGACCGAGCCGTGGTTCAGCGCACCGAGCCGACGGATCGTCAGATCGCGCAGGGCGGGCACGCTGGGTGCGAGGGCGGACAGCAGCAGGGTGCAGATCAGCCGGTTGTCGCCGGTGAAGTTGCGGCAGCGCTGCGCGAGTTGGGCGTCGGTGATGGTGTCCGGGTGGTTGCGGTAGCGCTCGACGTCCTCCTCGGTGACCTCGCTGGCATCGAGGAGGTAGGGGCGGAGCTTGGTGCGGTAGAGCTTGTCGGCGGCCTGGAACTCGGCCTTCAGGCTGTCGACGAACGGCTTGTCGCCGCCGTCGGCGATCACCGGGTAGAGGTCGCCGAGCGGGATCAGCTGCTCGAGCCGGGCGTCGTTCCGGTGGTCGGCGAGGAGCTGGCCCATCAGCTTCAGACCGGTGCGGGAACGCTGGAGAGCGGAGGAGATGTGGACGAGGGTGTCCATGAAAGCGGGGGAGAAGGGGTAGGTGAGGCGGAACGAGGCCTCGTCCGCGCCGGTGGTGCCCTCTTCGGAGCCGAGCAGTACGTCCCAGACCTGGTGACCGCCGGTGCGCTTGGCCTTGGCGAATGCCGCATCCAGCTGCTTGCGGGCCTCGTCGTCCTTCGGCGTGAGCAGGCGCGCGTGGGCGATTTGGGGGAGGTTGCGGTCCTCCAGGGTGATCTTGTCGAACCGGCCGGAGGCGAGGTTGAGGCTGTCCTGGATCGCGGTCTCGCCGGCGCCGGACACCTCCTCACCGACCAGCTCGCGCAGGTCGCGCTGGCGGGCGATGAACGACACCACCGGGATGGCCCGGCGGGAGTCGGCGCCCTCCACGAAGTTGGTGATCTTGTCGGCCTCGCGGGAGACGAACTTCTGGTCGTGGATGCGGTTGGCGAGCCAGAGGATCAGCTCGTCCATGAAGAGGATCAGACCGTCGTAGCCGAGCGACTTGGCGTGCGCGGCGATGACGGAGAGGCCGGCGTCGAGGGAGATGAAGCCGAACTCGTCCTCCTTCGCGTTCTGCGCGAAGCCGGGGAACCAGCCCGCGATGGCCTCCTGGACGAGCTTCGCGCGAAGTTCGGCCGGGGTGGTGGGGCTCACGAGGTTCATCTTCGTCTCGGAGTCGTCCGAGATGTCTTGCTGCTCCGCCGCGAGCGCGGAGTCGAGCAGGGCTGGCGTCCAGGCGAAGCCCTCGCCCCACTCATTGGTCTCGCCTCCGTTCTCCCCGGCGAGGCCGGCGATGAACTGCTCGTCGCCGACCTTCGCACGGAGACGCTGGACGTCCTCGAAGAGCGCGTCCGTGCGGTACACCTGCGGGGTCGGCGCATCCGGGTGCAGGGCCTTGACATGCGAGACGTAGCCGCCGAGGACACGTTGCTCGAGGGACTTCGCGCCGAGCATGTGGTACGGCACGAGCAGGAACTTCTTGCGCTCGGCGCTCAGCCACTCCTGCTTGGCCAGGGTGGCGTCGAACTCGGTGCGCGACAGGGCTGCCTGGTTGCCGCGGAGCAGGGCGTGCAGGACGGCCATGAAGTGCGACTTACCGGAACCGAAGGAGCCGTGGAGGTAGGCGGCCTTGGAGGTGTGCCCGTCGAGGGCGGCCTTGATCAGGCCGAGGGCCTCGTCGAAGTTCTCGAGGAGGCGGTCGGTGAGGACGTAGTCCTTGAGCGCGGCGGCCGCGCCTTCGTCGGTGACCGCCTCGGCGAGCTTCAGGACGAAGTCGGAGGTGGAGATCGAGGGCTTGATGTCGATGACATCGCGGAGAAGGGGCGGCTGGGCCGGCGTCGGGGCCATGATCTGCTTTCGTCCGTTCCGTCATCGTCGTCGTCCTGCGGTGCGTCGCCGGCGTGGGGCTCTGCCGGCCGTTCGCAGCCGCACGGGGCGGTGGTGAGCGGCGGAAGGTCCTCGGCGATCGTGCCGGCGACGATCAGCAATGCTATGTCGGCGGCGCCACGCCGTGCTACTAGGTCGCGCAGGGTAACGGGGGTCGGTGGGCGCCTGGTGGCGAGGTGGCTTGGTTGCCTGCGGGGCAACTGCACTTCCTCGCCGTGGTGCCAGCGTGGACGGGCTATTCCTGGTTGGGCGGCGGCTCGGCGGGGCGGATGCAGGCGGAGTGCAGCCGGCCGTTCATTCGGAAGGAGAGGTAGAGCCGGCCATCACGCTTGATCGACTCGGCGGCGAGCTCGACCGCACCGGGGCGGGTGAGGGCATGCCTCAAGGTGTCGGCCTGCACGTCGCCGAGTGGGAGGAGCTGGAGGGAGCGCCAGAGAGCGGCCAAGGCCTCTGGGAGCCGGGGGAAGGTCGCGGGGGCGCAGATGCCCTCGATCTCGACCATCACGGGTTCGGCTCTTCCCCCGTGGAGCGCTGGGCGGTCCCGGAGCGGGCAGCAGCCGTTTTCCTGGCCGCAAGGGCGGCCGCTGGCGCTCACCGGGGGTCCCGGCTCTCGGGCGCGATGGTGGCCCAGACGATCTTGCCGATCCCACCCTCGCGCGGGCACCAGCCCCAGTTGATGGACAGCTCCTTGACCAGCCGGAGCCCGCGGCCGCTCTCGTCGTCCGGGGAGGCCGCCCGGAGGGCGGGGTGGGTGTGGCCGGCGTCGTGCACCTCGAGGCGCAGATGGTCGGGCTTGTGCTCGAACCGGATCAGGAGAAGGCGGCCCGGCGCCGTACGCGCGTGCTGCACGGCGTTGTTGACCAGCTCGGTCAGCACCGACTCGGCGGTGGAGAGGTATCGCTCGCCGTCGGCCCGGTCGGCCAGGAACTTGCGGAGCAGTCGTGGGGCGGTGCTCCCCGACTTCCGGTGACGCGGCAACCAGCACGAGTAGTTGTCGGCTGTTGCGGGCGAGTTCATCAGAGTTTCGGCCATGGTGATGTCCCCTCCGGGCGTACTTGGTTCGACGTGATCCCAGGGTGTTGAAAGGCCCCGATGACGGCCGGAAGAAGGCATGGGAATGCCCGGTGACGAGCTGCCATGATCACGGCGTGTCGTGTGACTGACTACGCCAAGTAGCATGCCTCTATGCGTCCGCGATGTGCAACAGCATCAGTCAAAGTGCATATGCACTTTCACGCGAACGTGACGAAACCCCCTGTTGCGCGCCAGACTCTGACGGCACGTGACACCGAGACGAGGGGAGGTAGATGCGTGGCTGCAACGCCCACCGTGCGTCGCCGAATGCTGGGTTCGGAGCTTCGGAAGATTAGAGAGGGGCTCGACCTCAAGGTCGACGATGTGGCATCACGCCTCGGATGGCACCAGTCGAAGGTCAGCCGCCTGGAGAACGGCCGCTCCGGCGTGCGCGCGAACGAGGTCGAGATACTCCTCGACGTCTACGAGGTTGCCGATCCGGCGACTCGTGAGGCCCTCGCAACCCTGGCACGGCAGGGCAAACGACGGGTGTGGTGGCAGCCTTACTCCGACGTGATCTCTCAGCGCTACGCCTCGTTCATCAGCTTCGAGGCGGAGGCGGTGTCAGTTCGAAACTTCGAATCGTCGCTGATTCCGGGACTGCTCCAAACTGCGGACTACGCAAGGGCGCTGACCCGACAGCTCCAGCCGGACGCTTCGTCTGACGTGATCAACGCTCTCGTGGACGTGCGGCTGGCTCGGCAGAATGCGGCGCTCCAGCGGGAGGACCCGCTCAAGCTGTGGGCCATTGTGGATGAGGCCGCCCTCCACCGGCTGATCGGCAGCCGGGACATCATGGCGAAGCAGCTTCAGCACCTTGTCGCCAAATCGCGAGAGCCGCATGTCACCTTGCAGGTGGTTCCGTTCACGGCAGGCGCCCATCCCGGAGTACTTGGATCGTTCGTCATCCTGGAGTTCCCCGTTCGGAATGATCTCGATGTGGTGTACACCGAGTCGCTGACGAGTAGCCTCTACCTCGAACGAGATGACGACGTTGGCGCCTACGACCAGGCGTTTGATCGGCTCCGGGCGGCGGTACTTGATGTTGGGCCGTCGCGCCGACTGATCACGCAGATCGCAAAGGGACTTGAGTGATGCACGCTGACAAGGACGGTGTGGACCTGAGCCACGCCGTGTGGCGGAAGAGCAGGTTCAGCGGCAACCAAGGAAACTGCATCGAGGTCGCTGACGGCTTCGCCGGTGTGATGCCGGTCCGCGACTCCAAGGACCCCGAGGGGCCGTCGCTGGTCTTTTCGGCTGGGGCGTGGTCGGCGTTCGTCGCCGGGGTCAAGGCTGGGGAGTTCCCCGTCGACTGCTGAGTTGGTCCTGCTGATGCAACAGCCTCCGGTCGGATCTCCGGCCGGAGGCTGTTGCGTGCTGTGTGGCTGAAGCGTCAGCTCTTGGCAGCGCGACCACGACGGGCAGGCGTCGGCCGCCACGCCCGCAGATCGTCGTCGGTCAGACCGCGCTCGCCCTGAATCTGCGCGCGGTAGCCGGCGAAGAAGTCGGCAGGGGAACCGCCGTACATCGCGTCGAACTCACCGTGCCACTGGCTCAGCCAGGGCTGGAGCTCAAGCAGACCCGCGAGGTAGGGGGTCAACTCCTCGGTGGTGAAATCGTTGTTGGTGAAGTACGTGGTGAGGGCCTGCGCCTGCTCACGGTGATCCCAGCCGGCCCAGCCGAAGAGATCGGGGGTGCCGGAGGTGGTCGTCGAGTAGGAGATGAACCGCTCCTTGGGCACGTCGAGCTTGCCACGGGCCCGCCAGTAGGACGGCTTGAGGAAGTCGGCCGAGGTGTACTTCGGCGGCACGGGGATCGAGTCCCGAATCTTCCGCTTCGTCGGCTCGTCTGGCGCAGCGTCCTCTTGACGCTGGAGGTCCCACACGTGCTCCCAGTCAGCGCGCTTCTTCAGCCCGGTGGGCTTGTAGCGAAGAGTGGGAAGGAACGGCACGTGCTCATCGGCGAGGAGGTCGGCGACGACAGCGGCGAGTTCCTTGCGGGGAGCGTAGATCTCGGCGACCGAGACGAAGTCCTCGTCGCGGGAAAGTGCGTCGGTGAGCTGGGCGCACGTGAGGACTGCGGGTTGGCCGTCCTGGAACCAGTGCTCGCGGCTTTCGACGCGGTCGAGCAGCCAGAGGCGCAGGGCCTTTTCCTGGAGTGAATCCCAACCTTCGTGTGCCCAGCGACGCTTATTGTCAGGTCGCTCGATTGCGCCGATAGCGCGGGACGTTTCAATAGCCTCGATACGCTTATGGACGACGTTTTTGTAGGAATCAGGCCAGGAATCGGGGAGCTCAGTGCAGGGGGTGGATTCGTGCCGCTTGAACCACTCGTTGGATACCTCCCCTCGCTCTGCACGGCGCGCGAGTACGATCTCAAAGGCGCGCTCGCCGAGGGAAAGTCCGGGCACGTCGGTCTCGGGCGTACGAAGATCCTCGGCATGCAGGTTGTACAGCGAATACACCTGCCAGTCCAGCTCCTCTTGCAGTGCCACAATCTGCGCGCGGATTGACTGCCATTTCTCGCTAGCTGCCCGCAGAGAGGCGGCAGTGGGCGTTGGCGCGTCGGGCGCGGTTAGCGAGGAAGGACTGGTCTCCATGAGGTCATTGGTGAGCGAGTCAAGGGAAGCAGCGAGCGCGGTGGGGTAGGCGGCAGGGAGGGGGAAATCCTGCAGCTTGGTACTGGTGAACTCGAAGAACTTTTCCCAGCCTTCACTAGCGATTCCACCGCCGATGCCGCCATTGCCACGGTCAAAGCAGACTTGCTTTAGCCAGAAGCAGGCAGTAGAGCTGTTGAGTAGGCTGGTCAGCCGAAGGTGGTCACTGTCGCTTGCTTCGGCACGCAACTTGATCATGGGTGCCGTCTGTTTAAAGGCACTTCCATTTCGATCCAGTGCGAAATGGTTGTGAGTGGCAACAAAGGCGAATGAAATTGCCCACGGATGGGCGCCCGAATCCTTTGGTAGCTGGTGCCATCCCCACCAAGCGCGACTGTCACCGAAGTAGGTTCCACCGGAGAAAGTTGCGCGATTGCCTAGTTCTGTTCGAGACGGCCAAAGCCATTTCGCTAGCTCTGGCGCGCTTTCCAGCTGGACAAGGTCTCGACTCTGGGTGTACGGGTGGAATGCAAAATCGCCGGCGCTGAATTCGAAGTCGCGGACCTCGTCGCCCACAATAAGGCGCTTGAAATATGCGCGATCGGCATGAATTCGTTGAAATGTTCGCTGGCTGGCGGTCATGGCGTCGTCGGCGCCTGTAATTCCATAGAATCCAATGCGTAGGACTTCCTGCTTTAGTGTCGCTTGCTTGGCGTCGTCGATCTTCTCGACCATTTCCAGGCCGCCGTCAGCCAGAATCCAGGGCTGGCGCCCGAAATATCTCTGCCGCTCCAAGTCGTCCACCGAAACCCACTGGCTGACCGATCCCGGTTTGTCTATCTGTTCGGTGATCGCGTTCCAGACCAGACCGTCCTCGCCGTTCTCCAGCTTGTGTGGCTCACCTTGAATGCTTCTTACGGTGCGAATTGTCTCCGTGCGTCCATTGCCCGGACGAGGCTTGCCGATCAGGATGACTGTTGGAGTGCCGTGTTCGGGAATAAATGCACCAGAGGTATCGATGACCTCCGTCAGCTCGACCTGGTGAGCGAAGTATTCCTCGATTAGCTTCGTTCCGAACTCGCGCTTCATGAAGGAGTTGGCCGTGATCTGGCCGACAATTCCGTATCCTCGCCCGTCCGTTTCTTTGCTGCATTTTGCAAGCTCGAAGAAGCGTTGAGCGAAGGGGACTGAAAGTGCATATTTTCCGCAGCAGACATCGTATCGGCTTCGGTAAAGTGCGTTGAGCTTCTTGTCCTTGACTGTAATGTAGGGGGGATTCCCTACCACCAGGTGGTAGCGCCCCTCCTCTAGGATGCATGGGTGGTCTTGCAGGTCTTCTGTCGCGTATGCAAAATCTGCAAGCTCGGCCCCCGAATTTTCGCCGAGCAGGGCGAATTCAAGCTGTCGATCCTTGATCAGCGAGTCACCTACTGCCAAGTGGATCGGCCAGTCGTACCTTCCAGCCTCCGCGAGCGTCCGCACTCGCGCGGCTGCCATTGCTGCTACGAGCAGCCGGAAGCGTGCGATGGAGACTGCGAACGGGTTGATGTCGACGCCGTGTACCGAGTCCAATGCCTCCCGTACACGCTCGTAGCGGTCGCGTCCGGGCTGGCCCTCAGCCCACAGCTTCACCAGGCGCTGGAACGTGCCCAGTACGAAGTGGCCCGACCCACACGTCGGGTCGATCATCTTGAGGCCCTCGTACCCGAACTCCCGGACCGCCGGGTCCATCGCTCTGTCGAGGATGAACTCCTCGACGAACTCAGGGGTCTGGAGCAGTGCGTACGTGTTCCGCGCCGCCTCGGATAGGTCCTGGTACAGGTCACCGAGGAAGCGGGTGTCCCACCCCTCCGTGCCATCCTCGTTCAGCTTGTCCGTGAAGTCGTGGACCAGGACACCGGCGTCGTCCCGCTCGCGCCAGAACTCGACCAGTGCCCGCGCGCCGTCGTGCGACAGCGGGATCTGGAACAGCGGGTTGTGGCGCCGGTCGAACAGCAGCTTGCCGGCCTGCCCCGCACCCAGCTCAGCGAACGCCCGCTCCAGCCAGCCGCGATACGTCGGGTCGGCGTCCTCGTCCACATACGCCGCGTACCGCTCCAGCGCGAGATCACGTCGCTCGTCCGACGCACCCGTCAGGTACGGCTCCGGGATCAGCTCGTTGTCCTCGCAGAACCGCACGAACACAGTCCCGAGCACCCAGGCCACCGCGACCTGCGTGATGCGCTCGTCGAGCCACGAGTTCCACGTCGCCGCCGTACGCCCCAGCTTCCGCGCCAGGTCGTACTCGCCGCGCAGCTTGACTCGCACCTCCTCGACCGCCTTGACCTGGCTGCTGAGGTCGGTCTCGACCGCCTTGACCTGCTTGATCAGATCTGCCAACAGGGCCTTGCGGTCGATCACTTCGTCGCCTCTCCACTCTCGCCGGCTCGGTGGGCGTTGTTGACCCACGAATCCGGAAGCTCGATCCATTCTCCCAGGCCCGACTGGTACGGCACGGCCGTCGTCCCCAACCTGGGATCACGCGCCGGGTCGCTCTGCGGGCAGAGCAGCCACAGCCCCCGTCCGCCGTTGCGCGACCGCCCCGCCAACCGGTCCAGTACCGCCATGGCGTCGTACCGGGCGAACACCCCGCCGTCGACCAACAGCACAGGCCGCCCCGGCCCGCCGGCCGTCACTATCTCGCCGATCCTCGGCTCAACAGCCCCCCATGCCGTCCGCACGTACTCGCCGAACCGCATCGCAGCCGGCGTGCCCGGCTCGGCGCCGTCGGCGCGCAGGATGGTCTCCCAGGTGGGCTTCGGCCGAGGGTCCACCAGTTCGTGCAGGGCAGCGATCAACAGCTCCGCCACCGACACGGCCTCGGCGCCGAACCTGCCCCCGCCGCCGTCCCCGGTCAGCTCACTCGCCGCCTCCCGGGCAAGCCCGGTGCGGACGGTCAGTGCGCGGAAGCCATCCCGCCGCGCCGATGAGAGCAGCCGCTCCTCCGCCTGCATCGCCCCCGCCAGCAGCGGGTCGTCGTCGTACCGGGTGATCTGCGAGATACGCGTGGTCCGCCGGCCGGCACCCGACGTGAGGTAGCTGGAGCCGCCATCCACCCGCCGCGGCAGGTAGCGCATGGTCCGCGTGCCCTCGCGCAGCGAGAGGACCAGGTCGAAGCCGGCGTCCCGTAGCGCCTTCGTCAGCGGGCCGTCGGTGGGCAGCGAGTGCCCGCCGTTTCCGTCCAGCAGCTCGGGGAACCGGGCACGGACGCGCTCGTGCACGTCCTCCCAGGTCAGCCCCGGCTGCTGCGCCTCCGGTACACCGGGCGTGATCCGGACCAGCCCGGCCTGGGTGAGCCGCAGGGCCCGGACCAGTGACAGGTCGCGCGGGTAGATCTCGAGCCGGGGTGTGGCGGCCGCATTCCGCGACGCTGCCGCGGCCAGCTCCACCGTCCGTCGCTCGTCCCACTCCACCACGCCGTTCGGTGGAGCGACGGCACCCAGCTCCGCCAGTACGTTCGCCGCCGTCGGCAGGGTGTCGAGTTTGGCGAGCCGGTCGGCGACCTTGCCGAGCCGCTGCGCGTAATCCAGCAACCCGGGCGCCGATGGGGTGTCGGGGGAATCGTCCTCGTCGACTTCAAGGGCCAGCAGGCCGGCGCCCATGCCCTCGTCGGCCGCGTCGCGGTTGGCGACGTGCCGGAACTGGGCTGCCGCCGGGTCGAGTTGTTCGATCTCGAGTACGGCCCGCACGGCAGCGAGACCCAGAGCCCTTCGGTGTCCGCGCTCCTGGAGCCGCGTGCCGCGTCGGACGGCGAGCGCGTCGGCGATCTCGGCCGCCGAGGCGACTCGACCGAGCGCGTGCAGCAGTTCCAGGACCTCGCCGCGCAGTACCTGGACTGCCGCGTTCTTGCTCCAGCGGGTGCGCTGCGCCTTCAAGATCTGCGGGATACGGCCTGCAGTCAGGTTGCGCGCCTCTGCGACATCCTTCTGCTTGGGCCAGACGCCGATGGCGGGAAGAGTACCGGCCTGGTCGGGCAGACGCAGCAGCAGACGGACGGTCTCGACCTCGTTCTCGTTGGCGCCGTCCTTCTTGAGCACCGGCACGAAGATCGTCGCCAGGGTGTCCAGGCTGACCGTCCGCAGGGTCCGCTCGGACAGCCCACCCGCAGCTTCACCTGCCGCCAGCGCATCGACGGCGGCCTTCTCGACCACCGAGAGCTCCTCCAGCTCCTCCTTCGCGGCCTTGCGGCCCTCCGGAGTGAGCGGGCCGGCCGGCTCCTCGGCAAGGTTGCGGCGCCACTCCTTGATGCGGCCGAGGACCTCACCACGGGTCTTGGGGCCGAGGCCCTTCGCGTTGACCAGCTGCCGCTGGCTGAGGTCCAGCAGCTCGCCGACGGTGTTCACCCCGAGGCCGAACACGAAGGACTCGGCCGCCGGGCTCAACCCGGCCGCAGAGATCGCGGTCTGCCGGTTGGCCTCGGTGGCCAGCTGGTCGCGCAGCTGGTCGGCATGCTCAGGTTCGGCATCCGCGATGACCGGTACGGCAGTCTCGGCGGGCGTCCCGCCCGGTGCCTGCTCGGCGGCGGTGTGGCGGGTGCGCCCCGAGCTCGGCTTCACGCTCTCCAGCTGGAGGAAGATCTTCTTCCAGGCGTCGCGCATCGGCTTGAGTTCGGGGAACCGCTGGGACGCGTCCCGGTGCAGTGCCTTGCGGAAGAAGGCCTTGAGCCCCTCACGGACCGCCGGGTCGAACGCCTCGACGGCGATCGTCGGGTACGGCTCCTTCTCCGGATCGGTCTGGCGCGCGGACACCCGGCCGCCGCCCCAGACCGGGAGCTCCCCCGAGGCCATCTCGTGCAGGGTCGCCGCGACGGCGTACCGCTCGGCGTGCGCGTCGTAGACCGAGCGCGTGAGCGTCCCGATGAACGGGTCGAGGTAGCCGTCGGTGCCGGCGCTGGTGTCCTGCACGCGGTAACCGGCCAGCGAGAAGTCGATCAGCACCAGCTCGCGGGTCCGGTTGGGGCGGACGCGGATCGCGATGTTGTCCGGCTTGATGTCCCGGTGCCAGACGCCTTCGCCCTCGAGGAAGTCCACCGCGCCGAACAGGTAGTCGCCGTAGGCCTCCAGCTGGTCGACCAGCAGGCGGCCCCGTTCGCGCAGTTGCCGGGCGACCGTCTCCTCGCGCCGCCGGGTCCTCACCTCGGGCGTGGCGTTCTCGTCCTCGCGTTCGTCGCCGACGTACTCGAGGACGAGTACGGTCCGGCCGCCGATGGTGAGCGGCTCCGGTTCGACCAGGCGGATGATCCGGGAGTCGGGGCGGAGCCGACCCATGACCTCGGCCTCGTGGGCCAGTACCTCGCCACGGCTGTCGCTCAGCGCGACCTTCAGGACGCACAGCGACTTGGAGCGCCGGGCCTGCGGGTCGGCCTGGAGGTCCCGGACGAGGAAAGCTCGGCTGGTGGACCCGGTGCCCAGCCGCCGCCGGACGTCCCAGCGGCCGGCCAGGACGTCGCCCGCCACCGCGTCCAGCGGATCCTTCTCCGGCTGCTCGGCAGGTTCGGCCGTCGTGACGGCCTCCGCCGCCGGCGCCGTGAGGGAGTCCTCGACGAACTCCAGCATCTCCAGGAACTCGTCGACCGAGGCGAGCCGTTGCTCGGGCTTGTAGGCGGTCGCGGCCTGGACCAACTCGTCGATGTCCTCCGAGAGGCCGTCGACGATCGCGCTCGGTCGCAGGCCCTCGCCGGCCTCCAGCCGGGCGACCAGCTCGGCCTGGCTCGCGGCCGGGGGCTGGAGGGTCGCCAGCAGGTAGGTGAGCACCCCGAGGCCGTAGACGTCGAGCATGATCGGGTCGGGGCTGAGGGCGGTGAGCTCGGGAGCGAGGTACGGGTCGGCGGCCTCGGCCACGTGCGCGCCGGCCTGCGAGAGCGCCGTCGGGGCCAGCCGGCGGGAACCCTCCGCGGTGTCACCGGAAGACCGCTGCACCGCGACCTGCCAGTCGGAGATCTGCAGGCGCGGGTTGAGCCAGCCCGACTCCTCGCCGTCTGCACCCGCGGTGCGGCCGCGCCCGCGCGGGACGACGTGGATGGCCCGGGCCGCAAGGGTGCGGTGGTAGATCCGGTTGCTGTGACCGGAGCGCATCGTCTCGGCGAGCTGGCGCACCAGCGACATCCTGGTCAGGATGTCGAGCTTGGCTCCGTACTGCACCAGATACTCGTCGAGCCGCAAGGTCCGCGGGTCGTAGTCGAAGATCAGAGCCGGGCCGGCCGAGTGCCCGGACGAGTCGTACTGGCGCAGCTGCACCACACCGGGGTGTCGGAAGCGCCGAAGCACGGCGGCCTCGCGCAGCGCGGCACGCTCGACCGAGGCTCGCAGGCCGGAGTCCGAGCCGCGCTCGCGCAGGTAGATTCGCACCCGGGCCGCTTCCGGGAGCTCGCTGTGGCGGGCCAGGTAGTCGGCCCAGGTGGGGCCGGAGTCGAAGGACTTGCGGTTCAGCAGGTACGGGCCGACCTTGTACTCCGCGTCGCTGCGTGCGATGCCGACCTTCTCCAAGGCCGCCTTGATCTCGCGGGAGGCGACGGCGTCTACCCGCCTGCGTTCGTCGCGGGGCGGCTGCTGGAGCATGTCGACCAGCTGGTCGACGGTATGGACGCCGTGCTGGTCGGCGGGCGCGAGCCGTTGCCGCAGCGCGGCATCGGTGAAGCAGACCACTTCCGACACCCAGATCCGCCGGCCGTTCTGGGTGAACAGACCGGCTAGCTCTTTGGCCTTCTTGTTCGCCAGGTGGAGCGGGTTGCCGTGAGCGACCTGGCGGCCGCTGGGCTGGGTCTGCAGCCAGGTGCCGTTACGGGACTCGACGGAGCCGTGCCAGTCCTTCAACTCGATCAGGTAGACCCCGCCCGGGGCCACGACCAGCAGGTCCACCTCGCGGACGTGACCGGTGTTGGCGGTGAAGGTGAAGTTCGACCAGGCCCGCCAGGGGTCGGCGTTCGGCAGCTTCTCCCGGATCGCCTCCAGGCCGCGGCGCTCGTGCTGGAACTCCGAGTCGGTGACCGTCACCCACCGGCCGTCCCGCATGCGCCCTCACCGCTTCTGTTCGTGTCGTGCTTCGCTGCCGGTCAGCAGCCGGATCACCCGGACGATCGTAGCGGGTGGTGGTCGTGCGTGTAGGACTCGTGAGGAACCCGATCGGGCGGGAGAAGAAGGTGCCCATGTCTCCGGGACAGCTCAGGCGACAAAGTCGCGGAGTAGCTTGGCAAAGGTCGTCAGCTCCGAGATCAGTTCCTCGGGCAGCGGCTTCTCGTCGAAATGGGCGATTCGGTTACGGATGTCCTTCACCCGTACCAGGTGCTGGACGAACTGCGTCCGGTCCATGGCGGACCACCCGAGCGTTGCCCAGTTGAGGTCGGCCTTTGCCGCCATCTCCTGCTTGGCCTGGCTGCCGTCCAGGAGCTTGATGTAGTCGCCGAACATCAGGTCCGAGACCAACCCGGACCGCTGGTCGGCCTTCTTGTTGGTCTGCACTGCCTTGATCGCTTCCGGGTCGAGTGCCGCGCCCAGGCACCGGCGGAGCAGCGATTCGATCTCTCCGACGAGGAAGAAGGGGCGTGCCGCCCCCTCGAACCGGTCGGTGATGTCCGCGGGAGTCACGAGGCCGGACAGACAACCGTCGTCACCGCGCACCAGTAGGTAGCCGTGTTCCTTGATCATGGGGAGGCATGTGAAGAACTCCTGGCGGGCGTCCGCGACTGGGAGTGAGTCCTTCTCCATGGCGTTCGCGACTATGGTGGCCTTGCCGGTCTCGTACATCTTTGCCACCGAGCGCCAGGTGATCACTCCGTGCAGTACGGCCATACCCGTGGTCACCGGGATCTGCCCGTGACCCTTGGTGCGCATCAGGTAGGTGACCTGCTCGAGGGTGTCACTGAGGCTGACTCCCGACACACCGCTTCGAGCGCACGCCAGATCGCCGATGTGGAGCCGTTGCGGCAACGCGCTGGAGGGCAACGATTCCTGGTCGCCGGCATCTGTCGGCTCGCTCGTCGCAGTGGGGGCCGCGGTCAGCGGGACGATGTCGATCTCGTCCCGCTGACCGCAAACGGCGAAGTTGGGGAAGGTCGCGAGGCCAGCGTCCGCCAAGGTCTGCGAGATCTGGTGCACGCTCTGGTGGTTGCGGACCCGCACGCCGAAGAGGTCCAGGACGTGCTGGACGGGAACTCGGGTGCCCTTGAGGGCGAGGAGGTCCTGCGGGGAGGGCTTCGTAGTCATCACTCGCCGCCGTCCGCCGCACCACGCAGTGCGGTCCGCTTACCCATGGCCGACTGCACCAGCGCCACCAACTGACGTGAACGGTCGAGGTAGAAACGCTCGTAGTCGTTGTGGTGCAACGCGTCCGGGTCGATGAGATGGGTGGCGATGACGTCGTCGAACCACTCCGGGCGCATGTCCGAGGCGGAGACCAGCGAGGCCAGGTACGACGCCGGTGGACCGGACATGCCTTGGGCGGCGCGGAAGGACAGCGGTGTCTTGTTCACGATGGAGTTGGCGGGGAACGTGCTCCCGTACTCCTTGTCGATCCAGGCCTTGGGGAAGATCTGCCTGACACCGACCGAGTGCTCGTCCAGCCGAATGGGGCTGAGCGGTGCGTTGGTGAAGTGCCAGTCCACCGCCCCTTGCTTGATGAGTAGGGCGTAAATGCCCTTGTAGGCGGCGCTGTGGCGGGTGGTGAGGGAGTCCAGGCGGTCCGGGAAGAAGTATGCGTCGTTGACCGTGTCGGGAATCTCGTCCGAGCGGCGGATCCAGCCGATGAGCTGCTCGACGTCACGGGTGAACCGGGTCTCGGTGGAGCCCCCGTACATTTCGCCGAGCACGCCGCACCAGTACCACTGCGTGATCATCTCTTCGGCACGCAGGCCGTTAGTCTCCTGGCCGAGTACGGCGCGGACCGCGGCGAGTGGGACGAGCTGAGTGCGGTAGGGGAGGTCGCTGGTGCGAACGATGCACTGCTGCTGGAGGAATTCTCCGACCCAGGCGAAAGCCTCGGCCAGGCGCGGTGCCAGTCGATCGAAGTCTGCCAGAGGAAGTTCGAGAAGGTCGCGGCGCTTGCATGACACTGCAGTTCCGGGCCGTTCCTGCTTGCGTTCCCACGTACGGACCAAGGCAACGGCCTGCAGGAAGTCGCTGCTGCTCAGACCGTCCTCCACGCTCTGATCCAGCCGGCCGAACACGGGGAAGCGGGTGGCCAGGTCACGCTTGATCGTCTGCCAGGCGACGGGCAGTTGGTAGTACTCGCCGGACTTCTCGGTGAAGGCACGGTCTCCTGCGTACGTGGCGGTGAGGAGCTCGAATACGTTCAGCGGGACACCGCCCGTATTGACCCGCTCGAACACCGCGCAGACGGCGTCCATCGACGTCGAGGCGGCGAGCCGGATCATGGGGACCTGGAACGACCGGATCCGATCCAGTACCTGTTCCTCGAACTCGGCCCACAGGTCCCAGTTCCGGTTCTCGTCCGCCTTGACGAAGACCTTCTTCCAGGCGTTCACCTGCTGGATGTCGAAGACGAAGTGGAGCGGAAAGAGTTGCGCCTGGCACTCACCCTCGACGGTGGTCAGGTCTAGTGTGCTGCCGCGGGAGAACTCGTTCCGAAGGATCTTGTTCTCTGGAACGGAGATGATCGCGTCGTCCCGGTCCGCGGAAGCTCCGACGGCCTTGGCGATGTCGACGTAGTACCAGCGCTCGATGGACTTGCCTCGAGCATCGACCGTCTTCACCGGTGCGTTGAGGTACAACGCTTGGAACAGTGAGGTCAGGCGCTGCTGGCCGTCCAGGAGGAGCAGATGGGGAACGGTGTCCCGTTCGAGCTCTGCGCCGGTGAGTGTCCGCGCCCGGAACGGGGAGGACCCCCCGGTCTCCAAGGTCATCACGACGCCCAGCGGGTAGTCGAGCGTCACCGTGGCGATGATCGCTCGGATCCTGTCGTCATCCCACTTCCATTCACGCTGGAAGTCGGGCAGTTGCAGAGATCCTGATGCGACGTCCGCGAGGACGTCCCTGAGCTTCGGACTGTCGAGCGCCACTCGGTCTTTCCCCACCCTTGAAGCCAGAGCATGTACTGAAGGTGATTTGACCAACAGCTTCGCTTTGCAGTCAACCGATTCCCGGGATTCTCGGGCTTCGTGAGCGGCGGATCCGCGGATGTGCTGACGTCGCTGATCTGATCAGAGCTCGTACGGGTGCATGTGCGGACGAGGTGCAGGGAGAGGGGACCAGGGGCTGCGGCTATGTTGAGGGGTCACGGACAGGCATAAGGGAGTGGGCGCATGGGGATGGGTGGGCGGCGGGTCGCTGGTGCGGTGGCGGTCGGGGTGTTGGCGGGGGTGTTGGCGGGGTGTTCTTCCGGGGGGTCGGAGGGGGGCAAGGGGGCTGCGGGGGCGCCTAGTTCGGCGGTGACGAGTGCTGCGGGGTCGGCTTCGGCTTCGGTGTCGGCGGGTGGATCGGCTTCTCCGGGTGGGGCGGCCGTGACCTCGGCGCCTGCTGCCGGGGTGACCGGTGGGGCGCAGGTGCCGGTGCCGGCGGCGCCGAGTGCGGATCTGGAGGCGCCGTTGCTGGACGACAAGGTGGTCGGGCAGGTGCTGCCGGATGCCAAGGTGATGGCCGGGTGGCAGGAGGAGAAGCGGAAGGTCGACACCGCTGATCACTCGGTCACGTGCACGGCCTCGGTGCCGTGTGCGGGCAAGCCGTTGAGTGCGTCGGTGCGGTTCTCCTCGGGGGATCTGGTGACGCGGTTCCTGGTGGAGACGCTGCCGAGTCGGGATGCGGCGAGGAGTCGGGCGAAGGAGACCTACGCCTCGTATCCGGTGGGGCCGTTCAAGAAGGTTGAGGCTCCGGCGGTGGGGAGTGAGAGCCAGGCGTTCGTGGGGCCGCTGGCCGACGGTGACGGGGTGAGCATCGTGGTGCGGTCGGGCACCGTGGTGGCGAGCGTGACGACGGAGGGCGGGCCGGTGGACCTGCCGGCCGCCCGGCGGTTCGCGGTGATGCTGGTCAACCGGATCGAGCAGGCGCAGTCGGGCAAGGTGCCGGACGCGGGGCTCGGCGCGGTCTGACCGCGGGGTTCACGGGCAGGCGGGCAGTTCGTGCAGGCCGAGGGCGAGCAGGGTGTCCAGGGCGCAGTGGTGTACCAGCCAGCCGGGCAGCGGGCCGGTCGGGCCGGTCGCGGTGGCGCAGGCGGCGGTGAGGGCGGCCTCGGCGGCGAGCAGGCCGTCGGCGAGGACGAAGGCGACGCCGTCCACCGCGTCCGGTCCGACCAGGATCCGGGTGTGCTCGATCCGGGCCCCGGCGGGCAGGCCGCGGGTCAGCCCGTCCCGGACGGCCTCGGGGGAGGGCGGGTGCGGGGCCGGGCGGTCGGGGCGGTCCGGGGCGCGGAGGTGGAAGCGAATGGCGTGCACGTGACCCAGCCTGACGGATCGTCGGCGCCGACGGCACCCAGCCCGCTGTCAGAAAACTGTCAGGCAGCAAGATGTCACCCGTTCCCGGGCTCCGGCGCCCCCGGCTCCGGGCGGCGCTGGGCTGGGCAAACGGATGTCGGTCGGCCGTGATATGTACTCACCTGGGGCGGTCACTGTGCGGCCGTGCGATTGATGCCGATGATGTTCGAGGGGGCCACACACATGCCGCTGTTCCGACGCCGCTCGGGCGGGGAGGGCGAGCCCGGCGCGCAGGACCGCGCCGGTCGGCGCGGGTTCGGGCTGGGCCGGCGGGCCGCCTCGGCGGCGTCCGGGCCGGCCGCCGGCCCGGGGTCGGCGCCGCGGCTCGACCCGGCGTTCGGCGACGAGTCCGTGCGGGTGCTGCTCGGGCAGGCCGCCGCCGGGGACTGGACGGCGCTGCGCCCCGCGCTGGCCGCCGCGACCGGCGCCGAGCTGACCTTCCTGGTCGGCGCGGTCTCCGACGTCGCCGGGGTCGAGCAGTGGACGGCCCGCGCGGTGGCGGACGCCCCCGGCGACGCGCTGCCGCTGCTGCTCTCCGGCGCCCGGCACGTCACCTGGGCCTGGGAGGCGCGCAGCGGCGCCCGGGCCAAGCACGTCGGCGAGGAGCAGTGGAAGCTGTTCCACCAGCGGCTGGACGTCGCCGAGGAGCAGCTGCTGGAGGTCGCCGAGCGGGAGCCCGGCTGGCTCGCCCCCTGGTTCTTCCTGCAGATCAGCGCGCGCGGCGCCTCGCTCGGCGAGGAGGTCGCCACCGCCCGCTTCGAGGCGGCGGTGCGCCGGGAGCCGGGGCACCCGGGCTCGCACCGCCAGCGCCTGCAGCAGCTGTCCGCCAAGTGGGGCGGCTCGCACGACGCCATGCACGGGTTCGCCCGCTCCTCGATGCTGGCCGCCTCCGAGGGCAGCCCGCTGGGCGAGCTGGTGGCGCTCGCCCACCTGGAGCGCTGGCTGGACCTGCCGGACGGCGAGGACCACGCCTACCTGTCCGGCCCCGCCGTGGTGGCCGAGTTGCAGGAGGCCGCGTTCCGCTCCGTCCTCCACCCGGACTTCGTCCCGGACCGCGGCTGGCAGTCGAGCTTCAACACCTTCGCGATGGCCTTCTCGCTCGCCGACCAGCGCAAGACCGCGCGGCTGCTGTTCGACGCGCTGGACGGCACGGTCACCGAGTCGCCCTGGCACTACCTGGCCGGCGACCCGGTCAAGGCCTTCCGCGCCCACCGGGACCGCTGCGCCGCGTACTGACCCGCGCCCCCCGTACGTCACCCCTTCCGCATTCCGCGACCGAAAGAGCCTCCGGTGTCCCCAACCGACAACCCGACGAGTGCGCACACCTTCCAGGTGGACCTGCGCGGCCTGGTGGACCTGCTCTCCCACCACCTCTACTCCAGCCCGCGGGTCTACCTGCGCGAGCTGCTGCAGAACGCGGTGGACGCGATCTCCGCCCGCCGCGCCCTCGACCCCGGGGCGCCGGCCGCCATCACCGTCCGGGCCGACGACGGGCTGTCCGTCACCGACACCGGCATCGGCCTGACCGAGCAGGACGTCCATACCTTCCTCGCCACCATCGGCCGCAGCTCCAAGCGCGACGCCGACGGCGGGCTGGACGGCGACGGCCTGGCCCGGGCCCGCGGCGACTTCATCGGCCAGTTCGGCATCGGCCTGCTGGCCTGCTTCGTGGTCGCCGACGAGATCACCGTGGTCACCCGGCACGCGGGCAGCCCGGACGCGCCGGTGATCGAGTGGCGCGGCCTGTCCGACGGCAGCTACACCATCCGCACCCTGCCCGCCTCGGCCAAGCCCGAGCCGGGCACCACCGTCACCCTCGCCCCGCGCGCCGACGCCGCCGAGTGGACCCGCCCCGCCCGGGTGCTCACCCTGGCCCGGGACTTCGGCAGCCTGCTGCGCCACGACGTCACCGTGATCGACGCCGACGGCACCGAGCACGCGGTCAACCGCACCCCGCCGTGGGCCGAGCGGCACGGCTCCCCGCTGGCCCGGCGCGACGCGCTCGCCGAGTACTGCCGGAGCACCTTCGACTTCGTCCCGCTCGACACCATCGAGCTGGACCTCCCGCTGGTCGGCCTGCGCGGCGTCGCGTACGTGCTGCCCGACGCCGCCCCGCCCTCGCGCCGCCACGGCCACCGGGTGCACCTCAAGGGCATGCTGCTCTCCGACCAGGCCGACGAACTGCTGCCGGACTGGGCGTTCTTCGTCCGCTGCGTGGTGGACACCGACGGGCTGCGCCCGACCGCCTCGCGCGAGGGCCTGTACGCCGACGAGACGCTGGCCGCCGTCCGCGACGCGCTCGGCGCCCGGATCCGCGACTGGCTCACCGGCCTGTCCGCGAGCGACCCGGCGCTGCTGCACCGCTTCCTCTCCGTGCACCACCTGGCCGTCAAGGAACTCGCCCGCTACGACGACGAGTTGCTGCGGATGATGCTGCCCTGGCTGCCGTTCGAGACCACCGACGGCAACGTCACCCTGGACGAGTTCGCGCGCAGCCACCCGGTGGTGCTGGTGACCCGTACGGTCGAGGAGTTCCGCCAGGTCGCCCCGGTCGCCGGCGCGGCCGGGCTCGGCGTGGTCAACGGCGGCTACACCTACGACCGGGACCTGGTCCACCGGCTGCCCGAGATACGCCCCGGCGTCTCCGTCTCCGACCTCGACCCGGGCACCGTCACCGCGCACCTGGACACCGTCGACCCGGCCGCCGAACTGGCCGCCGCCACCTTCCTGGCGATCGCCCGCGAGGTGGTCGGCCGGTTCGACTGCGACGTCGCCCTGCGCAGCTTCCACCCGACCAACGCGCCCGCCCTGCTGCTCGACAACCGGGAGGCCCGGCACGAGCGCACCCGCGCCCAACTCGCGGACGAGGCCGACGGGTTGTGGGCGGACATCCTGGGCTCGCTGCGCGCCGAGGCGCCCCGCGCCCAGCTGGTGCTGAACCACCTCAACCCGCTGGTGCGCCGCGCCGCCGGCGTCACCGACCACGACCTGGCCGTCACCGCCGTGGAGGCGCTGTACGGGCAGGCCGTGCTGATGACCCGCCGCCCGCTCAAGGCCAGCGAGTCGGCGCTGCTGAACCGTTCGTTCATCAGCCTGCTCGACCACGCGATGCTCGGCCACGAGGCGGCCGGCCCGGACCACGACGGCCCGAAGGGGGCGTGATGCTGGACACCCCCGGCGCGGTGATGGCCGCGCTGCGCGAGAACGACGCCCGCCCGTACGGCCGCACCCGCACCGTCACGGCCGAGGAACTCGTCGACGCCGCCGAACAGTTCGAGGACACCGAGGTCCGCTCGATGGCCCTGCTCGAACTCATGGAGGCCTACGAGTACGACGGCGAGAGCAACAAGAGCCCGGTCGTCTTCGCCCGCATCCTCAAGCTGTGGGACCAGGACCCGGACGGCTTCGGCGACTGGGCCGCGCAGCAGGTGTTCTGGCGCTTCAAGTGGGTGGCCGGCTCGCTGCGGGACAACCCGGACGTCCCGCTGCCCGCCGTCGAGCGCTGGCTCACCGAACTGCGCGACCGCTACCGGGCGGCCGGCCACGGCCTCCAGCCGTACTACGCCCAGCGCTACCACCTGGCCCGGCACACCGGCGTCGGGGTCCAGGACGCCTACGAGCTGTGGACGGCCCGCCCGCGCACCGAGCTGAGCAACTGCCACGCCTGCGAGACCCGCGCCCGCGCCCGGCACTTCCTCGACCTCGGCGAGGACGCCCGCGCCCTGGAGACCCTCGTCCCGGTGCTGAGCGGCCGCAGCAGCTGCGCCGAGGAGCCCTGCCTCAGCCAGTCCGTCGCGCTGCTGCCGCTGCTGCGCCTGGGCCGCCTCGACGAGGCCCGCTCCACCCACCTCACCGGCTACCGTGCGGCCCGCGGCAAGGCCTCCATGCTGGCGGCGGTGGCCCGGCACATCGAGTTCTGCGCGCTCTCCGGCAACGAGCCGCGCGGGCTGGAGCTGCTCGCCGAGAACCGCGACCTGTTCGCGGTCACCGGTGAGCCCGGCGCCCGGCTGGACTTCCTGACCGGCGTCGAGGTGCTGATCGCCGCCCTGGCCGCGGCCGGCCACGGCGAGCTCGCGGTCAGCGGCCCGGCCGGCCGCGGCTGGACGGTCGACACCCTGCTCGCCCACCTGCGCACCGAGGCCGACGCCCTGGCCGCCCGCTTCGACGCCCGCAACGGCACCGACACGGTCGGCGCCGCCCGGCGGGCCCGGCTGGCCGTCCGGCCGCTGCTGGCCGAGCCGCTGGCACTGGGCGTACGGGCGGTCGCCGCATCGGAGTTGGCGGGCGCGGCCCCGGCCGTGGCCCCCGCGCCGCGGCGCACCGTCGAGGCCGTACCGGAGGACTTCGCCGCCCTGGTGCTGCGCGCCCGCGAGCTGGAGCTGCTCGGCCACCCGGACGGCGACCGGCTGTGGAAGCGGGTCGCCGAGCGGGCCGCCGCCGCGGACTTCACCCACCCGGAGCACGCCGAACTCGGCGGCCCGGAGCGGCTGCGCGCCGAACTCGCCGAGCAGCGCGCCCACGAGGCGCTGCAACGGGACGACCACGCCGAGGGCGCGGCCGGCCTGCTGGCGGCCGCCGAACTGTTCGAGCGGGCCGGGCTGCCCGGCCCGGCCCTGATGGTCCGCACCCGGACGCTGATCGTCGAACTCGGCGAGGTCGAGGGCGCGGTGGCCGACTGGCCGGCGCTGGACGCCGCGTCGGCCCGGGCCGAGGAACTGCACGCCACGGGCGACATGACGGACGACGACTACCTGATCGTCCTGCAGTCGCTCGCCTACGCCGCCCACCACGACCTGGTCGAGGCGCTGCCCGAGCCGTCCGCCGGGACGACCGCGCGCTTCGAGGCGGCCGTCGGCGGCTACCGGCGCGCGGCCGTCGAGCTGGGCTCGGCCCGCCGGGCCGCGACCTCCCGGCAGTACCTCGCCGACGCCGCCGCCCGGCAGGGCCGGTCGGCCGAGGCGGCGGCCGAACTGCGCGAGGTGCTGGCCCAGTTGGAGGCGGCCGAACTGCCCTGGCACACCCCGCGGGTGCTCGGCCTGCTCGGCCAGGTGCTGCTCCAGGGCGGCGAGCCCGGCGAGGCGGTCGAGGTGTTCCACCGGGCGCTGGCCGAGGCCGTGCGCTGGGGCGACGACGCCTACCCGTACGCGCCGACGTACATGCTGCTCGGCCACGCGGCCATGCAGGTCGAGGACTTCGGCGGGGCGGTCCGGGCGCTGTCCGAGGCCGCCGCGCGCTTCGACCGGCTGGGCGCCGGGGCGGTCGAGGACGCCGCCCGGGTACGGCTGCAGCTCGCCGACGTGCTGCGCGGCACCGGCCGGGACGCCGACGCGGTGGCCGTGCTGGAGTCCGTCCTGGACGCCTCGGCCTCGACCGCCGGCCTGGACGCCCGGATGGTCGCCCAGGCCCGGCTGGACCTCGCCCGGGGCCTGGGCGAGCTGGAGGAGTACCGGGACGCCGCCGAGGAGTACCTGCGGCTGGCCGAGCTGGTCGCCGACTGGGAGGACCAGGAGACCCACACCATGGTCGCCTGCGAGGCGGCGCTGACGCTGGCCCGGGCGGGCAGCTGGGACGCCGCCGAGGCCGCCCTCGGGCGGGCCCGGGAGGCGCGCGAGGAGGCTCCGCAGGTCGACCAACTGGCATCGACCCTGCGGGAGTTGGCCCAGCTCACGGTGTGCGAGCGGGGCGGCCCGGAGTGGCTGGACGCCGCGCTCGCCCTGCTGGCCGAGGCCGACGCGCTGGGCGAGGCCGCCGAGCGGGGCGGGCAGCAGTACACCGCCTGGTACCTGCGCGGCGGTTCGCACTACGCCCGGGCGCGCTGCCTGGCCGTCGCCGACCGCTTCGAGGAGGCGCTCGCCGAGGCCGAGCGGGCCGTCGAGGTCTACGGCGAGCAGGGCGAACCGGCCGGGGCGCCGCAGCCGGAGTCGCTGCGGGCCGAGTCGGTCCGGCTGGCCGCGCTGATCGAGGGCGGCGACCTCGACCGCCCGAAGGCCGCGGTGCAGCGGCTGACCGCGGCGATCGCCCGCGCCGAGGCGGCCGGCCTGACCGAGGCGCCGCGGGTGCTCGCCGAGCTGCGGGGGCGGATCGCGGGCGACTGAGCCGGGGCGTCACCGGTACCGGAAGAGGGGCGGGCGTCCTGGACGCCCGCCCCTCACCGCTGTTCCGGCGGGGTCAGCAGGGGCCGTCGTCGCCCCAGACGCCCCACTGGCCGCTGGCGCTCGGCACCTCGTTCAGCGTCCACCACTTGGCGTGGTAGTTGTGGCCGTTGTACGAGACCTTGGCGCCCGCGGTGTACGTGGTGCTCGCGCTCCACGCCGGGGCGGTGCAGGTGCCCGGGTTGCCGGTGGGGCTGCCGGTCGGCGTGCCCGGGCCGGTGGGCGGGGTGGTCGGGGGCGTGGTCGGCGGGGTGGTGGGCGGGGTCGCCCCGGCGAACTTCACGGTGTACTTGGTGAAGTCCCAGTCGCTCTGCGCCACGCTGGAGCAGGAGCCGGACAGGCCCGGGTCCACCGGCCCGGTGCACTGGCGGTCCCGGTTCACCGACCAGAAGGTGTAGCGGGCCAGGCCGTGCGCGGTGGCGAAGTCCAGCACGCTCTGGAAGTCGGCCTGGCGGAAGTACTCGGCGGCGTCGGTGCGGCCGTTCATCATCGACACGCCCTCGTGGGCGTACGCGGTGGCCTCGCTCCAGCCGAAGGTGGTCTGCAGGATCTGGTTGAACTTCACCAGCGCGTCGGTCTGCGCCGCGGCGCCGTTGAAGCCGCCGTCGAACGGCATGATCGAGTAGTTGTTCGGCGTGAAGCCCTGCGACTTGGCCTCGTTGAGCATCTGGGTGCCGAACCAGCCGGTGCCGGCGTTGGTCCCGGCCGTGGTGATCGAGACGTACAGGCCGGGGTTGTTCTGCTGGAGGATCCGGGCCGCGCCGATCTCGTTGTGGATGGCGGCGGTGTTCTCGTACTCCGGCTCCTCCAGGTCGAAGTCGATCGCCTTGAGGCCGTACTTGGTGATGACCTGCTGGTACCCGGCGGCGGTCGCCTCCGGGGTGCCGCAGACCTGGCCGAGCTTGGTGCCGCCGTACCCGCCGACCGACACCGAGACGTCCCCGCCCTTGCCGCGGATGGTCTGGATGACGGCGGGCATGGCGGTGTCGGAGTCGATCGAGGAGGTGCCGCCCCAGGCGGGCGAACAGTTGTTGCCCTGGGCGAGGACGAAGGCCAGCTGGAAGGCCTTCTGGCCGGTGGCGTCCATCACGGCGGCGGCGTCCGGCGGGCTGTTGTCCTCGGGCATCAGGTACGGCGCCGAGGCGTACCAGTTGCTGCCCAGGCCGGCGGCGGTGGTGCCGGTGGTGGAGGCGGAGGCCGGGCCGGTGCCGGCCAGGGCGGCGAAGCCGCCGGCGACCAGGCCGAGCACGCCGGCCACGGCGAGGGCGGCCCGGGATCTGCGGGTGGTCGGTGCGGTGCGTGGCTGTGGGGGAAGTACGCGGTGCATCGGGGGGCCTTTCCGGGAGGCATGCGTGGGGGAGGGCCCGTGCGCGCCGGAGGTGGGGGTGGCGCGGGCAGGCCGAACTGTCCCGGGGCGTGGGGTGGTTGCCCAGAGCTCCCACTGGTATAGACCTTTCCCGGAGGGTCGGTCAAGGGTCCGGTCGAGGGCCCGGCCGGGCGGGGGCGGGCGCGGGTGTGGCGGAGGCGCGACGCAGGCGTGACGGCGGCGGAGCGGGACCGCGGAAAGGGAATCGGCTCGTCCGGATCAAAGCTCGATGATCCTCGAATTTGGTCTAGACAGGTTCTCGAACGGTCGGTTAGCTTTCGGACCACGAGATCTCGTGGGTAACCGCACAGCCTCTCCAGTCCACCTTCCCGAGCGGAGGAAAAAATGGTTCAGGCGATTCTCAACCTGGTCGACCGGGCGGTTTCCGGCGGACGCAAGGCGCAGGCCGCCGACGCGTATTGCCAGTGCCCGGCCGGCACCACCACCAACTGCGTCGGCGAGACGCTCTACGTCCGGGAGTGCTGCTCCTGGAACTGTGCCGTCGCCCCCAGCTGCATCACCTACGCGATCGTGGGCGGCTGCTGACCCGACCGGCTCGGCCGACTGATCCGGCCGGCTGACACACGGCCGCCGGTGTCCCCGCCCTGCGTCGGCGGGGGCACCGGCGGAGGGGGAGTCATGACCGCATACCTCTTGCTCGGCTGCCGCGCCGTCATCGCGGTGGTGTTCGCCCGATCCGCCTGGGCCAAGCTCCGCGCCCGCCGCGACTTCCGGTCCGCGCTGCGCGCGATGGCCGTCCTGCCACCCCGGCTGACCGGCGCCGCGGCGATCGGCGTACCGCTCGCCGAAGCCCTCCTCGCCCTGCTGGTCTGGGTGCCCGCACCCGTCACCAGCTGGGCCTTCGCCGCGACCGGCGGACTGATCGCGCTCTTCGCCGCCGTGCTGGTCCGGCTGCTGCGGCAGGGCGCCGACGTCTCCTGCCCCTGCTTCGGGGCCTCCGGCGTACCCGTCACCCGGGCGCACGTGGCGCGCAACCTGGTGCTGCTCGCCGTCGCCGCGGCGGGCCTCGTCGCGGGCGCCGCACCCGACCCCGGCAGCGGTCCGGGCACGGCCGGGGCGGCGGTGGTGCTGCTGGCCGCCGGCTTCCTGAGCGCCCTGATCATCGCCACGGACACCCTGATCGAGCTCTTCTCGACGGCCCGCTGAGCCGCCGCACCGAGTCACCACCTCCCCGCATCCCCGCAATCCGGAACGAGGCGCGAAACCGTCATGTCCACGCTTTTCATCGTCCTCATCGGCGGCATTTCCCTGGTCAATCTGATGCTGACCCTGGCGCTCGCCCGGAAAATCAACAACAACGGTTCGTCGACCTCCTTCGGAAATGTCCGGGTCGGTGTTTCCATGCCCGAGAACCGACTTCCCGACGGCACCCCGGTACCGGAATTCCGGGCGGTTTCGGAAACGGACGGAGAAGTCACCCGGGCGGACCTCGCCGGGGCGCCGGCGGTGGTCGGCTTCTTCTCCGGCAGCTGCGGACCCTGTCTGGAGCAGGCCCCCGACTTCGTCAAGGCGGTCACCGGCTTCCCCGGCGGCCGCGGGCGGGTCCTGGCCGTGGTCAAGGGCAGCGGCCCGGTGGTCGCCGAACTGCGCACCCTGCTGGAGCCGGTGGCCCGGGTGGTGGTGGAGCCCGCCGGAGCCCAGCCCGGCTCCACCGCCGAGGCGTTCGGAATCGTCCGCTGGCCCAGCTACGTCGACGTCTCCGCCGACGGCCGGATCACCAACCACCTCGCCCCGGGCGAGCTCGTCCTCCCGACCGCCGCGCGATGAGCACCCCCTGGTCCGCCGACCCCGGGGCCGAGCCGCCCGGGGCCGGCCGGGCCCTGCGCTCGGCCCTGGCCGCCTGCGCGCTGGCCTGGCGCTCCGGCCGGGCGGCCCTGCTGCTCTCCCTGCTCTGCGGGGTGACGGCCGGTCTGCTGCCCGCCGTCGCCGCCCTGCTGGTGAGCCGGCTGTTCGACCAGCTCGGCGGCGCCGCCCCCGGCTCGCCGCCCGGCCCGACCCCCGGCCCGGCCGCCGGCTCGCTGACCGGCACCTGCCTGCTGCTGATCGCGGCCGGTCTCGGCCTGGCGCTCGCCCCCGCGCTCAGCGAGTACACCCGCGCCCGCTCCGGGCGGGCGATCCGGCTGCGGGTGCAGGAGGAGCTGTTCCAGGCCGTCAACCGGCTGCCCGGGCTGCGTCCCTTCGAGGACCCGCGGTTCCAGGACCGCCTGCGGCTCGCCCAGCAGGCCGGCGGCGCCGCCCCGGACATCCTGGTCGGCGCGGCCTTCGGCAGCCTCCAGGCGCTGATCACCGTGCTCGGCTTCCTCGGCACCGTCTTCGTCGTCGGCCCGCTGCTCGGCCTGCTCACCCTGCTGCTCACCCTGCCCCTGGTGCGCAGCCAGCTGGCGGCCGGGCGCCGCCGGGCCGCCGTCCTCGGCGAGACCATGGCCCGCAGCCGCCGCCAGTCCTTCTACGGCAGCCTGATCGCCGACGTCGACGCGGTGAAGGAGATCCGGCTCTTCGGCCTCCAGGACTTCCTGCGCGGGCGCGCCCGGCGCGAACTGCTGGCCGTCAACGGCGCGGAGGAGCGGACCGACCGGCAGAACCTCGCCCGCCGGCTGCCCGCCTCGCTGCTCGGCGTCGGCGTCTACGCGCTCGGCCTGCTGTGGGCGGTGCGCGCCGCCCGGCACGGCGAACTCTCCCTCGGCCAGGTCTCGATGTGCCTGGCTGCGGTGGCCGGCATCCAGACCGGCGTCGGCCAGCTCGCCGCCGGCGGCGCCTCCGCCTACCAGGCCGCCCTCACCTTCGACCACTACCGGGCGCTCGGCCAGGCCCCGCCCGACCTCACCCCGGCCGCCGACCCGCGCACGCCCGGTGCGCTCACCGGCACCGTCGAGTTCCAGGACGTCTGGTTCCGCTACCACCAGGACGCGCCGTGGATCCTGCGGGGCGTGGACCTGACCCTGCGGGCCGGCGCCGTCACCGCCCTGGTCGGCCTCAACGGCGCGGGCAAGAGCACCCTGGTCAAGCTGCTGTGCCGGCTCTACGACCCGGACCGCGGCCGGATCCTCTGGGACGGCGTCGACATCCGCGCCTTCCCGCCCGAGGAGTACCGGCAGCGGATCGGCGTCGTCTTCCAGGACTACTGCCGCTACGACCTGACGGCGGGCGAGAACATCGGCCTCGGCCGGCTCGCCCACCTCGACGACCCGGACCGGATCACCGCCGCCGCCCGCGCGGCCGGCATCCACGAGCGGGTGCAGCGCCTCGACGGCGGCTACGGCGCCCTGCTCAGCCGGATCTTCCTGCCGGAGGGGACGGACGCCGGCTGGGGCCGCTCCCTCTCCGGCGGGGAGTGGCAACGGCTCGCCGTGGCACGGGCGTTCATGCGACGCGACGCCGACCTGATGATCCTGGACGAACCCAGCGCCGGGCTCGACGCCGCCGCCGAACAGGAACTCCACGACAACCTGCGGGAGTTGCGCCGGGACACCGGCAGCCTGGTGATCTCGCACCGGCTGAGCACGGTGCGCGAGGCCGACCTGATCGTGGTGCTCGGCGCGGGGCGGGTGGTCGAGGAGGGGACGCACCGGGCGCTGATGGCGCGCGGCGGCCCGTACGCGGAACTGTTCACGCTGCAGGCGTCCGGCTACCAGGACGCCGCCGTACCGGCCCCGTCGGCCGGCTGACCGGAGGAGGCGGAGCGATGCGGCTGTTCCTGGTGCTCGCCCTCGCGGGGCTCGCCGCCGCGGCGGCCGGACTGGTGCTGCTGCGCACCGCGCTGTCCGTGGTCGTGGTGGCGGGGCCGAGCATGAGCCCGGCGCTGCGGCCCGGGCAGCGGGTCCTGGTCCTGCGGCGCGGCCTGGCCCGGCTGCGGGCGGGGCGGATCGTGGTGGTCGCCCCGGCCGGGCTCGCCGCCAGGGGTGGCGGGCCGGTGGGCGGCGGGCTGGTGGGTGACGGTCCGGTGGGCGGTGGTCCGGCGGGTGACGGCCCGGCGGCCGCCCGGCCCGTCCGGCTGCTGGTGAAGCGGCTGGCCGCGCTGCCCGGGGAGCCGGTGCCGCCGCCGGTCCGCCCGGTGCTCCCGGCCGGCACCGTGCCGGGCGGGCACGTGGTGCTGCTGGGCGACAACCCGGATTTCAGCACCGACTCCCGGCTGTGGGGCGCGGTGCCCGCGGACCGCGTGGTCGGGGTGGTCCTCGACCGGGTGCGGCTGCGGGGCTGAGCGGCGGCCCGGCCAGGTTCGCTCGGGCCGGGTTCGCTCGGGCCGGGTTCGCTCAGGCCGGTGCGGTCACCGTCGGGAGCAGGCCGGCCCGCACCCCGGCGAGCAGCCCGCCGACCGCCGGGGACCAGGGGCGCCCGGTCGGCCCGGTGAGGGTGAGGGTGCGGTGCACGGCGGGCCGGATCGGCACCAGGACGCACTCCGGCGGCAGCATGGTCACGGCCAGCGCGGGCATCACCGAGACGCCGACGCCCGCGTGGACCATGCCGATCAGGGTGTTGAGGTCGCGGATCCGGTGCCGGGGCGTGAAGCGGGTGCCGGCCCGCCGGTAGGCCTCCCGGATGTGGCGCTCGCAGCCGCCCTCCGAGAGCAGGAAGTCGTCGTCCTCCAACTCGCCGACGTGGACGGTCGGCCGGCCGGCCAGCGGGTGGTCCCGGCGCAGCAGCGCGTGCATCGAGTCGGCGCCGAGCGCGACCGCGCCGGGCGGCAGCGGCCCGGCGTCGACCAGGACGGCGGCGTCCACCGTGCCCGCCTCCAGCCACGTGGTCAGTTCGACGTCCTCGCCCTCGAAGACCCGCACGGTGACCTGGGGGTGCGCCGCCTTCCAGTCCCGCAGCAGCCCGGGCAGCAGGGCCTGGCAGACCGTGGTCGGCGCGGCCAGCCGCACGGTGCCGGTGAGGCCGCCGCAGTGCCGGGTCGCGATGGTGCGGACGGCCGCCGCGGAGGCGACGGCGGTGCGGGCGTGCGGCAGCACCTGCTCGCCGAGCGGGGTGGGGCGGCAGGGGGCGCCGCGCCGCAGCACGGGGGCGCCGAGCGCGCGTTCCAGAGCGGCGACGGCGTGCGAGACGGCGGACTGGCTGATGCCCAGTTCGTCGGCGGCCGCGCCGAAGCCGCCGGTGTCGGCGACCGCGACCAGCGCCCTGAGCTGGGCCAGGTTGACCTCCGCTGCCATGAGACTTCCTTATCCCCCAAGCATCGTCACTTGTTGGACTCATGTTCCGTCGGTGGGCCACCCTCTGTCCAGAACGCGGGAACGGGCCGCGCGGCGGACACGGGAACGGACGGGGAGGTGGTCGGGGTGCGGCGCTGGTGGCCGGGCTTCGTGGCACTGTCGGCGATCTGGGGCGCCAGCTTCGCCCTGATCAAGGTGGCGGTCGACGCGGGGGTGCCGCCGGTGTGGGTGGCGCTGTGGCGCAGCCTGCTGGGCGCCGCCACGCTCTGGGCGGTCCTGCTGCTGCGCGGCGAGCGGGCCCCGCGCGACCGGGCCCTGTGGGGCCACTCGGCGGTCGTCGCGGTGCTGCTCAACACGGTGCCGTTCACCCTGTTCTCGTTCGGCGAGACCAGGGTGAGCTCGGTGCTCGCCGGAGTGCTGAACGCGACCACCCCGCTGTTCACCCTGCTGTTCACGGTGCTCACCGTCCCCGAGGAGCGCCACCCGGGAGCCCGCCGGCTGGCCGGCCTCGGGCTCGGCTTCGTCGGCGTGCTCACCGTGCTCGGGGTGTGGCGCGGCCTCGGCCCGGGGGCGGGCGCCGGCGCCCTCGCCTGCCTGGCCGCCGCGTGCTGCTACGGCGCGGGCTTCGCCTACCTGCGCCGCTTCCTGTCCGGCCGCCCGGAGTCGGTCACCACCCTCTCCGCCGTCCAGATCACCTGCGCCACCGCCGAACTGGCCCTGGTCGCCCCGCTCGCCGCCGGCGCCCCGCACTGGCCGGGCGGGTCGGCGGCCACCGCCCTGCTGGTGCTCGGCGCGCTCGGCACCGGGCTCGCGTACCTGCTCAACCTCGGCCTGGTCCGCACCGCCGGGACGGCCGTGGCCTCCGCCGTCACCTACGTCATGCCGCTCTGGTCCACCGCGCTGGGCGCCGCCCTGCTCGCGGAGCCGGTCGGCTGGAACGCCCTGGCGGGCGGCGTCCTGGTGATCGCCGCCGTCGCCCTCACCCGCCCGCCCAGGACCCCGGCGGCCGCGCCCGCCCCGTCGGGCACCCCCGCCCCGTCGGGCCGGGCCGTCCGGACCACCAGCGCGGCGCCGGGCGGGGCGACCCGCCGCCCGGCCGGGTGACTCCGGCCGCTCCACCCCCTGCGCCCTGGGCCTCGGCCCCGCCGCGCGGTCGGGCTGACGTTCGGTGGCCGGTGGATTACGGGTCGTGCCCGGAGGGCCGCTAGGGTGGCCCCCGTGGTGAGGTCGTGGGATGCGGCGGTCGAGCGGGCGCAGGACCGGTTGGCGGCGGGGGTGCGGTTGCGGGCCGTCGCCGACGGGGAGGAACGGCGGTTCGCCCGTTGGGACTTGGCGTCCCTGCTGGAGGGCGGTCCGGGCGAGCTGGTGGACCCGGACGGGCTGGACCTGCCCGCCGAACGGGCCTGGCGGGAGCGGCTGGGGGAGAGCGGCCGGGACTGGCCGGGCGGTGAGCTGTACCGGCGCCGCTACTGGATCCTGGACGCGCGGGGCGAGGTCGCCGGGACGGTCGCGGTGGACAACTGGACCAAGGGCCCGAGCCAGCTCGCGGTGTCCTCCCTCTACCTGCGGCCGCAGGCGCGCGGGCAGGGGCTGGCCGCCGCCGCGCTGGACGAGGTGTACGCGGCGGCCACCGCCGAGGGCCTGCCGGGCTTCCGGCTGGAGGCGCACTGGGGCTGGCAGTCGGCGGTCCGCTACTACCTGCGCCGCGGGCTGTGGGTGGTGGGCTGGAAGCGCTCGCTGTCGTTCGCCCGGATGCCCCAACTCCCCTCGCACCGGGTGCGGGAGGAGGACGGACGGCTGCTCCTGCTGGTCGCGGACCGGCAGCGCGGCTGGGTGCCGATACTGGCCGCAGGGCAGGAGGGCCGCTGGCTGCGGCTGGACGAGACGGCGCACTACCGGGGCTGTGACGGCTGGGTGCACGAGTACGCCCGGTCGACGCTGGCGCTGTACCTGGCGCTGGCGGGCCGGCCGCTGGTGCGCGGACCGCAGTGGTGGGCGGAGGCCTGGCGCTGGGCGGAGGCGGGCGAGCCGGAGGGCCTGGCGGCCAGGATCGAGGAGTTCGAGCGGACCGAGCGGGCGGCGGGCCGTGCCGTGGCCGGGCCGTACCGCCCGGTGGTGCTGCCGGAGGCGCCACCGCTGGTGTCGCCGCGGCTGGCAGACTCGGGGGATGGCTGAGATCGAGATCGACGGCGCGCCCGCGGACCCGGCGCGGCTCGCCGCGCTGGGACTGCTCAACTACGGGCACTTCACCACCCTGCGGGTCGAGGCGGGCGCTGTCCGCGGTCTGGAGCTGCACCTGGACCGGCTGGTCCGGGACTGCCGGGTGCTGTTCGCCGCCGAGCTGGATCGGGCGGTGGTCCGGGAGCGGATCCGTGCGGCGCTGCCGTCCGACGGCGGGCCGGGGATCGTCCGGGTGACCTGCTACGACCCGGCGCTCGGCCTGGAGCGCCCCGCCGCCCCGGCCGCCCCCGTCCTGCTGGTGACCGCCCGCCCGGTCGGCGCCGCGCAACCGGCCCCGCTACGGGTGCGCACGGTGGCCCACCGGCGGGAGCTGCCGGCGGTGAAGCACGTCGGCCTGTTCGGCCTGGTGCACCACCGCCGCGCGGCCCAACTCGCGGGATACGACGACGTGTTGCTGACCGACGGGGACGGCCTGGTGACCGAGGGGGCGACCTGGAACGTCGCCTTCCTGGCGGGGGAGCGGCTGGTGCTGCCCGCCGGCCCCGCGCTGCCCGGCGTCACCGAGGCGCTGCTGAGCGGTGCGTACGACGGTCCGCGGTCCCGCGAGCCGGTCCGCGTCGACGAGCTGGCGCGCTTCGACGCGGCCTTCGCGCTGAACGCGGGCGTCGGCCTGTGGCCGCTCGCCGCCGTCGACGGCACCGCCTTCGACCCGGCCCATCCGCTGCTCGCCGACCTGCGCGCCGCCTACCTCGGGATCGCCGCCGACCCGGTGTAGGCGTCGGGCGGGTGCAGGGGCCGGGTGGGCGCGGACGGCGGTTCGACGTGGGCGGCGGGCCGGGGCGGACCGGGGGGCCGGGGCGGGCCGTACGAGCGGATCGCCCGAACGGGTGACAAACCTCGGGTGAACCGGTGCAAAGGCGCGGCCGACCTGCCCAAAACCCTTGGGTGCGGCCGTTTGTGAGGTGAGATCAGCTACGCTCTCGCCCGCCCCGCCCGAGCCGTCGAAGCAGAGAGTAGCCACCCCATGAGCAGTCCTCCTGCCGCCCCCGCGCCCCGTTGGCCGCTGGTCCTCCTGCGCGCCACCGCCACCACGCTGGCGCTGCTGGCCCTGCTCCAGGCCATGCTCGCCGGCAGCTTCCTCAACGGCACCTACGACTCCCTCAAGGACCACGAGGACAACGCCATGCTGCTGGCCACCGTGGTGGTGCTCCAGCTGGTGGCGGCCGCGCTGGTGCTCCGGCCCGGCGGCGGGCCGCGCTGGCCGCTGTGGACCACCGCCCTGCTCGCCGTCGCCGTGACCGGCCAGATCGGCGCGGGCTACGCCCGGTCGATCGGGCTGCACGTCACCCTCGGCGTGCTGCTGGTCAGCGGCATCCTGTTCGGCCTGGTCGGCGCCTGGCGGCTGCCGCTGCCAGCCCGGGCGGCCCTGCCCGAGCCGGGCCCGGACGGCGGCGGACGGCTGCCGCGCCCCGGCGGGCCGGTGGCGGTGGAGCGGTGAACCGCCGCCGGTTCCTCGGCCTCGGCGCCTCGGTGCTCGGTGCGGGCGCGGTGGCCGCCGTCGCCGTGCCGTCGGCGGCGTACCTGTTCGCGGAGGGCCGCCCCGGGCGGCTGCTCGGCAGCGACCTGGCCCTGCCCGCGGCCTTCCAGGTCCCGCTGCCGGTGCCGGCCGTGCTCCAGCCGGTGCGCAGCGACGACGGCGGCGACCACTACGAGATCACCCAGCAGGTCGCGAAGCTGGAGATCCTGCCCGGGGTGCGGACCGAGGCCTGGACCTACGGCGGGACCTTCCCCGGTCCGACGGTGGTCACCCGCTCCGGCCGGGCCGCGGTGGTCAAGCACCGCAACCAGCTGCCGGTGCCCTCGGTGGTCCACCTGCACGGCGGGCACACCCCGGCGGACAGCGACGGCTACCCGGTCGACCTGCTGCTGCCGGTCGGCTCCCCCGACCCCGCCGCCTCCGCGATGGACGGCATGGCGGGGATGGCGGGCATGGCGGGAACGCCGGGGATGCGGCACATGAGCGGCCACACCCTGGTCGGCGAGCGCACCCACACCTACCCGGGCAAGCAGCGCGCCGCCACCCTCTGGTACCACGACCACCGGATGGGCTTCACCGGCCCCGGCGTCTGGCGCGGCCTGGCCGGGTTCCACCTCGTCCAGGACGACGAGGAGGCCGCCCTGCCGCTGCCCCGCGGCGAACGCGACCTCCCGCTGATGCTCGCCGACCGCTCCTTCGCCGCCGACGGCTCCTTCAAGTACCCGGCCGCGGACGCCTCGTCGACCAAGCCGGGCGTCACCAACGACTTCATGAACGGCGTCCTCGGCGACGTCATCCTGGTCAACGGCGCCCCGTGGCCGCGCCTGGACGTCGACCGCGCGCACTACCGGCTGCGCCTGCTCAACGCCTCCAACTGCCGGCTCTACCGGCTCGAACTGGACCCGCAGCCCGCCGGCGGCGACGCGCTGGTCCAGATCGGCTCCGACGGCGGACTGCTTGCCGCCCCGGTCACCCACGACGGGATCGAGATCGCCCCCGCCGAGCGCTTCGACGTGGTCGTCGACTTCTCCCGCTACCAGCCGGGCACCCAGGTCCGCCTGGTCAACCGCTTCGGCAGTGGGCGGACCACCGAGGTGATGCGCTTCGACGTCTCCTCCCGGGCGGTGGACGACGGCGCCACGGTGCCCGACAAGCTGTCCACCGTCGAGCAGTTGGACCCGGCCGCGGTCGTCGCCACCCGCGACTTCGCCTTCCGGCGCAGCGGCGGCGACGGCTGGACGATCAACGGCGACCCGTACGAGCCCGGGCGCAGTCTCGCCGCCCCCGCCCTCGGCCGGGTCGAGCGCTGGCGCTTCTCCACCGACGTGCACCACCCCGTGCACGTCCACCTCGACCCCTTCCAGGTGGTCGCGCGCAACGGCAAGGGCCCGGGCCCGTGGGACGCGGGCTGGAAGGACACCGTGGACCTGCGGCCGGCCGAGACGGTGGAGGTGCTGGTGCGGTTCGGCGACTACGCGGGGACGTACATGCTGCACTGCCACAACCTGGAGCACGAGGACATGGCGATGATGGCGGACTTCACGGTGGGCTGAGCCCGCCCCGCCCCGCTGGGGTGTCCCTGTTCCCCCCCGGTTCGTTCCGCTCCTCCGTTCGGCCCAGTGCCGGAGGGCGCGCGCCGCGCCCTCCGGCACGCTGGTCCCAGCGCCGCGCCGACGGGTGCGGCCGCCGGGTGACGGACGGAGCCGCCGCATGACCACCCCCGCCGAACGCCGCCGTACCGGCCGGGCCGCCCGTGAACGGGTCTCCCGCTCCGAGCACGGCCGGTGGATCCCGGCCGCGGACCGGCCCGACCCGCTCGGCCTGCTGGAGGCCCAGGGCGCGGACCGGGTCGCCCGGCTGCTGCCGATCCGCTACGGGCGGATGGCCGACAGCCCGTTCGGCTACCTGCGCGGCGCCGCCGCCGTGATGGCCGCCGACCTCGGGGCCGTCCCCGACACCGGGCTGACCGTCCAACTCTGCGGCGACGCCCACCTGTTGAACTTCGGGGTGTACGCCTCGCCGGAACGCGCGCTGCTCTTCGACGTCAACGACTTCGACGAGACCCACCCCGGGCCCTTCGAGTGGGACGTCAAACGCCTCGCCGCCAGCATCGCGGTCGCCGCCCGGGACCGCGGCCAGGACGACGACCGCGCCCGGCGCGCCGCCCGCACCGCCGTCCTGGGCTACGCCGCGGCGATGCGCCGGCTGGCCGGCCTCGGCGAACTCGACGTCTGGTACAGCCGGATCGACACCGCCGACCTGCTGGCGCTGGTCCGCAGGACCAAGCGGCGCAAGGCCGTCGAGGCCGGCCTCGACCGCGCCCGGCGCCGCACCAGCCTCCAGGCCTTCGGCAAGCTCACCGAGGAGCGCGACGGCCGGCGCCGGATCATCAGTGCGCCGCCGCTGGTCGAGGAGCTGGAGCGGAGCGAACTGCGCGGCGTCGGCAAGGTGTTCAGCGACTACCGGGCCACCCTCGCCGAGGACCGGAGGGTTCTGCTCGACCGGTACCGCTTCGTCGACGCGGCGATGAAGGTGGTCGGCGTCGGCAGCGTCGGCACCCGCTGCTACATCGTCCTGCTGGAGGGCCGGGACACCCGCGACCCGCTGTTCCTGCAGCTCAAGGAGGCCGGCCGGTCGGTGCTGGAGGACCACCTGCCGCCCACCCGACTGGAGGCCGAGGTCGCCGCCCACCACGGCGGGCGCCGGGTGGTCACCGGGCAGCACCTGATGCAGGCCGCCAGCGACATCTTCCTCGGCTGGACCACTGGCCCCGCCGGGCGGCACTTCTACGGCCGCCAACTGCGCGACATGAAGGGCTCGGTGGAGGTCGACACGATGACCGCGTCCGGCCTGCGCGCCTACGCCGACCTGTGCGGGCGCGCCCTCGCCCGGGCCCACGCCCGCACCGGCGACCGCCTCGCCGTCGCCGGCTACCTGGGCGGCGCCGACACCTTCGCCGACGCCGTCGCCGACTTCGCCCTGCACTACGCGGACCGGACGGCGGCCGACCACCGGGAACTGGTCGAGGCGATCGCCTCGGGCCGGATCAGGGCCACGCGGGGGGTGTGAGGGCGAAGAGGCCGCCCGGCCCGACATCGGCCACCTCCGGGGCGGGATCGTGTTCCGGGTCCGCGACCGACCCTTTCGGGCTGTCGGGCTGTCGGGCTGTCGGATTCGGTGTCAGTGGGGTGTGCCAGGGTGACCGCATGCTGGCGATCACGGTGCAGACGAACGACGAGCGGCTCCCGAGGGTGACCGCGGACGAACTGGCGGGGTTGGTCCGGCGCATCGGCGCCGGGGCCGACACCTTCCTCGTCGTGCAGCGGATACCGGATCTGCCGGACGTCTACATCCAGGTGTGGCACAAGGCGGGTGGCCACTACGCGCTGGAGCACCGCGACGGCTCCGCCGCCCGGCACTTCGAGGTGCGGGTGGACGGGCCGGAGGCCGTGGTCGCGGCGATGACGGGCTGGGCGCGGCACGAGCCGGGCTGGGGCGAGGGCCTGGCCTGGGCGCCGCTGGACTTCGGTCCGGCGCCCGAGCCGGTGCCCGCGCCGGAGCTGGCGGCCGAGGAGCGGCGGCAGTTGGAGGAGCAGCTGCGGCTGACCCTCGCCGGCGGCTACACCGACCGTGCCCGGCTGGCCGAGCAGGCCGAGGAGTACCTGGTGTCGGGCGACCGCCGCCCGCTCTCCCGGGCCCAGGCCGAGCAACTCGCCGACCGGCTCTGGCTGGAGCGGGTCGGCGTGCAGAGCGGCTGGATCGGCGAGACGGATCCGGAGCGCCTCGCCCGGGCCTTCGCCGCGCTGGAGGCGGGCGGCATCACGGCGCGGGAGGACTTCGCCTGCTGCCGTTCCTGCGGGGAGGCGGAGATCGGCGCGGCCGGGGTGCCGGAGGCCCGGGGCTTCGTCTACTTCCACTCCCAGTGCACCGAGTCGGCCGCCGCCGGCCGCGGCCTGTCCCTGCTCTACGGCGGCTTCGACGGCTCCGCGGCGACCACCGCGGCCGTCGGCCGGGAGGTGGTGGCCGCCCTCGCGGCCGTCGGCCTGCCGGCGGTGTGGAGCGGCGACCCGTCCGACGCGATCGAGGTACGCCCGCTGCTCTGGCGCCGCCGGCTGGTCGGCTGACCACGGACGGAGCCGACCACGGACGGAGGGGAGGACCGAACGATGAGCGCTGATGTGCTGTCGGTGATCCCGACCGACCCGTACTGGCAGCCGGACGCGGCGGCGGCCGAGCGGGCCCGGGCGCTGGCGGCCGAGTTCCTCGGCGAGGACGACGGCGCCGAGCTGGAGTCGACCTGGCACGAGCGCACGACCCTGGTCGACTGCGGCGCGAACCTGGAGCGGATCGGCTGCCCGCACTGCGGCGGCGCCGTCCCGCTGGGGTGGTGGTCCGAGCTGATGGAGGAGCACGCCGAGGGCGGCTTCGCGACGCTCGCCGTGACGGTGCCCTGCTGCGGTGCGGCGACGACCCTGGACGCCCTGGACCACGACTGGCCGTGCGGCTTCGCCCGTTTCGAGCTGGAGGTGTGGGACCCGGAGCGACCCTGGTTCACCGAGGCCCAGGCGGCGGCCCTGGCCACCGCCCTCGGCCACCCGGTCCGGCAGATCAGGGCGCATCTGTGACGACGGGCCCGTGGGCCCCGGGCGGCCGCCGCCGCCCGGGGGGTTCCGGGGGCCTCAGGGCACCAGCAGGTGCAGGGCCTCGGGTCGGACCGTGACGTCGGCGGGGAGGGCGGTGATGAACTCGCCGTCGGCGTAGGCGGTGATGCCGGGGGACTCGATCCGCAGGGAGGCGGTGCGCAGGGTGGTGACCTCCGGGTGGCTGGTGTGGGTGCCCTTGAAGAGGGTGGGGAAGAAGCGGGCGATCCGCAGCCGGGGCATGGCGTCGACGAGGGTGACGTCGAGCAGGCCGTCGTCGGGGAGGGCGGCGGGGCAGATCAGCATGCCGCCGCCGTAGCTGCGGGTGTTGCCGACGGCGGCGAGGGTGAGGTCGCGTTCGATGACGGTGCCGTCGGCGAGGGTGATCCGGAACGGCAGCGGTTTCAGGTTGGCGAACTCGGCGAGGATGGCGAGGTTGTAGCGCATCCGGCCGCGCGGCCAGCGCAGCCGGTTGGCGCGGTCGCTGACCAGCGAGTCGAAGCCGCTGGCGAGGACGGAGCCGTACCAGCGCACGGAGCCGTCCGGGCCGGTGATCCGGCCGAGGTCGACGGCGCGGGTGCGGCCGGCGGCGATGACGTCGGCGGCGGCCTCGGGGTCGCCGATGGGCAGGCCGTACTCGCGGGCGTGGTCGTTGCCGGTGCCGGCGGGTATGACGCCGAGCGGGACGGCGGTGTCGGCCAGGGCCTGGAGGGCGAGGTTGATCATGCCGTCGCCGCCGACCACGGCCACCGCGTCGGCCCCGCCGGCCGCCGCCGCGCGGGCGAGGCGGACGGCGTCGTCGGCGGAGCGCCCGGCCTGCGGGTCGACCTCGACGCCGAGGGCGCGCAGCCGGGCGACGGCCCGGTGGGCGGCGGGTTCGGCGTGGCCGGTGCCCGCCGCCGGGTTGGTGAGAACGGTGACCCTGCGGATGACGGTTCTCGGCGCGGTCACGGGATCAGCTTGCCGGGGTTGAGGATGCCCGCCGGGTCGAGTTCGGCCTTGACGGCGCGCAGGACGCGCACGCCGAGGTCGCCGATCTCGTCGGTCATCCAGGGCCGGTGGTCGGCGCCGACCGCGTGGTGGTGGGTGATGGTGCCGCCCGCGCCGAGGATGGCGTCGCCGGCGGCCTGCTTGGCGGCGCCCCAGCGGGTGAGCGGGTCCTCGCCGAGGGCGGCGACGACGGTGAAGTAGAGCGAGGCGCCGGTCGGGTAGACGTGCGAGATGTGGCACAGCACGAGCGAGCCGGGCAGGGCGGTGGTGAGGGCCTCGGTGACGGCGGCGCGCAGGCCGGCGAGCCGGCTCCAGTCGGTGGCCGTCTCCAGGGTCTCGCAGAGCGCGCCGGCGTTGAGCAGCGAGTCGCGCAGGTAGGGCGCGTTGAACCGGCCGTGCTCCCAGGCCCGGGCGGGCGCTTCGCCGAGCGAGGTGCCACCGGCGGCGAGCAGGACGGCGCGGGTGAGGTCGTGCCGGGCGGCGACCTGTTCGGCGGTGCCCTCGAAGACGGTGACGGCGAGGCAGCCGCTGACGGCGGGGGCGCCGCCGATCTGCTCCGTGAGGGCGAGGTTGATCATGGTCTCGGCCTCGTCGGAGAGCCGGATCACGGTGGGGCCGGTGCCCTGCTGCTCGACGGCGCGCAGCGCCGCCGCCCCGGTGGCGAAGTCGGGGAAGCTCCACGCCTCGTACGCCTTGACGGCGGGCAGCGGGTGCACGCGCAGGCGCACGGCGGTGATGACGCCGAGGGTGCCCTCGGAGCCGAGGAAGAGCTGGCGCAGGTCGGGGCCCGCGGCGGAGGCGGGGGCGCGGCCGAGGTCGAGCGTCCCGCTGGGGGTGACCACGCGCAGGCCGCGGACCATGTCGTCGAAGCGCCCGTGGCCGGCCGAGTCCTGGCCGGAGGAGCGGGTGGCGGCGAAGCCGCCGATGGTGGCGTACCGGAAGCTCTGCGGGTAGTGGCCGAGCTCCCAGCCGCGCTCGGCGAGCAGGGCCTCGGCGGCGGGGCCGGTGAGGCCGGCGCCGAGCACGGCCTCGCCGGAGGTCTCGTCCAGGTCGAGGAGCCGGTCGAGGCGGCGCAGGTCGAGGGAGACGACGGCCCGCAGGCCGCCGCGCTCGGGGTCGAGCCCGCCGACCACGCTGGTGCCGCCGCCGAACGGGACGACGGCGAGGCGGCGCTCGGCGCAGACGGCGAGGACGGCGGCGATCTCCTGCTCGCTGCCGGGCAGCAGGACGGCGTCGGGCGCGTCCTGCTCCGCGCGGCTGCGGCGGCGCAGCAGGTCGGGGGTGGACTTGCCGCCGGCCCGGGGCAGCCGGTCGGCGTCGGCGGTGCTGACGTGCTCCCCGCCGACGGCTGCGGCGAGCGCCGCGACGTCCTCGGCGGTGGCCCGGGTGGGGCGCAGCACGACCTCGGCGGCGCTCGGCCCGGGGGCGGCGTCGCCGGTGACGCCGAGGGCGGCGGCGAGCAGTCCCTTGATGTCCGCGGACAGCTCCTTGGCGAGGGCCGGGTCGCCCCAGGCGTTCCACTTCATCGGGGGGAGCGGCAGCGCGGCTGCGGCCGCTCCCGCTTGCGTCTCAGGTGCCATGCGTTACAGTTTCACACATCATGTCAAGTAGTAACGCCACGGCCGGAGCGCCGCGCAGTACCGATGACGCGATCCTGGACGCCGCCGCCGACCTGGTCGTGCACCTCGGCGTCCGCCGCACCCAGCTGGCCGAGATCGCGCGCCGCGCCGGGGTCAGCCGCCCGACCGTCTACCGGCGCTGGCCGGACGTCCAGGCGGTGATCGGGGCGCTGCTCACCCGCGAGATCATGGCCACCCTGGAGAGCACCTCGCTGGGCGTACCCGACCGGGGGACCCCGGGGGACCGCGGGACCGCCGTGGACCGGGAGACCTCCGTGGACCAGGAGGTTTTTGCGGGCCGGGAGGCCTTCATGGGCCGCGAGGCCTTCGTGGACCAGGTGGTCGAGGTCGCCGTCCGGCTGCGCGACCACCCCGTGCTCGGCGCCCTGCTCCACTCCGACGACTCCGACCTGCTGCTCCAGTACGTGGTGGAGCGGCTCGGCGAGAGCCAGCGCGGCCTGCTGGAGGCGCTGCGCACCGGCATCGCCCTCGGCCAGGCCGACGGTTCGGTCCGGGCCGGGGAGCCGACCGAGCTGGCCGCCATGGTCCTGCTGATCGCCCAGTCCACCGTCCAGTCGCACCGCATGGTCGCCTCCCTGCTGCCCGAGGCGGCCTGGCGGCGCGAACTGGCCAGAGCGCTGAACGGATACCTCGCGCCATGACCTCCAAGGCCGACCGCTTCGCCGGCACCGCCCAGCTCAACGGCGTCCGACGGACGCACGAACTCGACGCGCTCGCCGCCGACCCGCGGATCGACCTGCTGGTGATCGGCGGCGGGGTGACCGGCGCCGGGGTGGCGCTGGACGCCGCCGCCCGCGGCCTGCGGACCGTCCTCGTCGAGGCCCGCGACCTGGCCTTCGGGACCAGCCGCTGGAGCTCCAAGCTGGTGCACGGCGGCCTGCGCTACCTCGCCTCCGGGCGGGTCAAGGTCGCCCGGGAGAGCGCCGTCGAGCGCGGCGTGCTGATGACCCGCACCGCCCCGCACCTGGTCCGCGCGCTGCCCCAACTGGTGCCGCTGCTCCCGGACCTGCTGCGCCCGGGCCAGGCCGCGCTGATCCGCGCGGGCTTCCACGCCGGGGACGCGCTGCGGCTGAGCGCCGGGACCCCGGGCGCCCTGCTGCCCCGGGTCCGCCGGATCGACGCGGCCCGGACCAGGCAGCTGGTGCCGGGCGTGCGGACCGACGGCCTGCGCGGCGCGCTGGTCGCCAACGACGGCCAACTCGTCGACGACGCCCGGCTGGTGGTCGCGCTGGCGCGCACCGCCGCGCAGTACGGCGCGAGCGTGCTGACCCGGGTGCGGGCCGAGTCCGTCACCGGGACCTCCGCCGAGCTGGTCGACGCGCTCAGCGGTGAGTCGGTGACCGTCACCGCGGGCGCGGTGGTCAACGCCACCGGGGTGTGGGCTGGCGAGGTGGACACCTCGATCAAGCTGCGCCCCAGCCGGGGCACCCACCTGCTGGTGGACGCCGCGACCCTCGGGTACCCGGTGGCCGCGCTCACCGTGCCGGTGCCCGGCTCCACCAGCCGCTTCGTCTTCGCGCTGCCGCAGCAGCTCGGCCGGGTCGCCGTCGGCCTGACCGACGAGGACGCCCCGGGCCCGGTCCCGGACGAGCCGCAGCCCACCGAGGCCGAGCTGGACTTCCTCCTCGACACCGTCAACGCGGCCCTCGCCACCGCGCTGACCAGGGCGGACGTACGCGGCGCCTACGCCGGGCTGCGCCCGCTGATCGACACCGGGGGCGGGAACACCGCCGACATCTCCCGGGAGCACGCGGTGCTGGAGTCCCCGTCCGGGGTGATCACCGTGGTCGGCGGCAAGCTCACCACCTACCGGCGGATGGCCGAGGACGCGGTGGACACCGCCGTCCGGCTGCGCGGCCTGCCCGCCCGCACCTGCTGGACGGCCCGGCTGCCGCTGGTCGGCGCCCCCGGCCACCGGGACAGCCGCCCGCTGCCGATCCAGGGGGTGCCCGCCTCGCTGGTCGCCCGGCACGGCGGACTGTCCCACGAGGTCATGGCGGCGGGGGAGTCGGCGCCGGTGGCGGAGGGCCTCGACGTGACCCGCGCCGAGATCGCGTACGCGGTCACCCACGAGGGCGCGCTGGACGCCGCCGACGTGCTGCACCGGCGGACCAGGATCGGGCTGGTGGCGGAGGACGCCGAACGGGCCCGGAAGGCGGTCGAGGAGATCGTCGGGGAACTCGCCGCCGCGGAGTAGCGGGGCAGCGGGGTGTCGGGGACGCGCTGGGCGTTCAGCCGCCCTGGGGGAAGGGAGCGAGGTCCGGCTCGACCCAGGCGGTGCGGGCCCGGTCGCCGGCCAGGGTCTCCGGTCGGTAGTGGCGGGCGAGCAGATCACGGTCGAGCAGCTCGGGGTGGTGCGCGCAGAACTCCTCGAAGTCGGCCGCGCCGCCCTCGGCGTGGCGGGCCACCAGCTCGACCCAGGCCCTGGTCATGGTGACGTGGAACCTCTGCGGCGCCCCGGCCTTCGTGGCGGTGCGGCGGATGCCCTCGCCGACCAGGTCGAGCGCGGCGGCGGCGCCGTGCCGGCGGACGGCGAGCCAGGTGAGCCGGACGTGCTGCGGGTGGCCGAAGCGTTCGGCGCCGGCCATCACCTCGCGCAGCAGCTCGTCGAAGGCGTCGGGGGCGTCGGGGGCGGTGGGGGAGGTCATCGGGAGGCCTTCGGGCGGGCGGCGGTGGACGGGGGATTGTAGTGTTCCACGGCATTCCTCCGCACATGCCCCTTGTGGGCCGGATCAGCGCGCGGTGTGCTCCGGCATCGGGTGTTCGGCGCCCGCCAGCTCCAGCACGCAGGCCAGCGGGTGCTCCGCCCGGCCCGTCCGGTCCAGTCGGACGGCCAGGGGCCGCGGCGGTTCCTCGGCGAGTTGCCCCGACAGCGTCAGCGGGTAGCCGCCGTGGCCGTGGGTGCGGTGGAAGGCGCACTCCTTGCCGTCCACCAGCAGTTCGGTCTCGGTGATCCAGCCGGAGCGGACGTTGACGGTGACCGAGTGTCCGTCCCGGTCGAGGTGGAAGCTGTACCGCTGGCGCATGGAAACCTCCCGCGAGGGGCCTCGGAACGGGGACGGCCAAGGGGATCCACCGCCAGTCTAGGGCCTGTCTCTTGGATTCTGCCGGGTCAGGCCGCGGCGTTGGGGTGCGTGCATCGCAAGGCGGAGGAGGGAGCCACTGCGGAGCATTGGTGACCGACGACAACGCGGCGAGGTGCGTGCCCCGGCGTCGCGGACCCGGCAGAATCCAAGAGACAGGCCCTTTGGTCGGACGTATCCTCTCGGCGCTCCGGCCGGTACCGTGATCGGAGTTCGGAGTTCGCAGGGATCGGGGGGCGATCGGTTCCCGCCGCGGCCCCTGAGAAATCCCCGGGGCCGGGCCCGCCTGCAGGCGGATTCTCGTGATCTCTACAGTGTTGTAGATTCGTCCGCAGGGAGAGATCCGAGGAGGGCATTGTGGGAGTTTCGCTGGCCAAGGGCGGCAACGTCTCGCTGAGCAAGGAGGCGCCCGGACTGAGCGCCGTGATCGTGGGTCTCGGTTGGGACGTCCGCACCACCACCGGAGCCGACTACGACCTGGACGCCAGCGCGCTGCTCTGCAACGCGCTCGGGAAGGTGGTCTCGGACCAGCACTTCGTCTTCTTCAACAACCTCCGCAGCCCCGAGGGTTCGGTCGAGCACAGCGGCGACAACCTGACCGGTGGCGGCGACGGCGACGACGAGCAGATCAAGATCGACCTGGACCGGGTGCCGGCCGACGTCGCCAAGGTGGTCTTCCCGGTGTCGATCTACGACGCCGACGCCCGGCTGCAGAACTTCGGCCAGGTCCGCAACGCCTTCATCCGGGTCGTCAACCAGGCCAACGGCCAGGAGATCGCCCGCTACGACCTCACCGAGGACGCCTCGACCGAGACCGCGATGGTCTTCGGCGAGCTGTACCGCAACGGGGCCGAGTGGAAGTTCCGCGCCATCGGCCAGGGGTACGCCTCCGGTCTGCGCGGCATCGCCACCGACTACGGCGTGAACGTCTGATCGTCTGAAAGCCTTCGGGGCCGGTGCGGCCCCTGCCCGGGCGGGTCGGCTCAGCCGGCCCGCCCGAGCGCGTGCCCGCCGAACCCCGGGCCGCCGCTGAGCTGGCCCTGCCACCAGTCGGCCATCGCCGCTCCGTCCATGACCGACCAGTCCGGCGCCGCGGTGACCTGGGCCCGGCCCAGTGACCGGCCCAGGTCCACCAACTCCCGCCCGGCCGGGGTCCGTTCCCGGTCGTACGCGGCCAGCAGCGGCCCCCAGGAGCGGCCGCCGAGCCGCCGCCCGGCCAGCTCGAAGGCGTGGGCGTCCTGCAGCGCCTTCACCGCGCCGCTGGTGTTGTGCGGGCGGACGACGGTCGCCGCGTCCCCGCCGATCAGCAGGCGTCCGGCGGTGCGGTACGGGACCGCCAGGTCGTAGACGGGCTGCAGCAGGGTCCGTTCGCGCGGGGTCCGCGCGATCACGGCGGCCCAGTACGGGGGCAGCTGGCGTGCGGCGAACTCCCGCATGCCGTCGAGCTGTTCGTCGCTGAGGGCGCCGGCGGCGACGGCCGTCGGGCCGTCCAGGCGCAGCCAGTCCGGGGTGGGTGCGTAGAAGACCCAGTTCACCAGGGTGCTGCCGGGGGCGAGCCCGGGGATGCGGTAGAGCACGACCTGGCCGCCGGGGTAGCAGACGGTGGCGCACTCCTCCTCCGGCCAGGCCGCCGCCCCGCCGGGCAGGTCGTCCAGCAGCGCGGCGTCGTAACTGCCGCGCCAGCACACGTAACCGGCGTACTCGGGCGCGGCCTCCGGGCAGACCGCGGCCCGGACCACCGAGCGGTAGCCGTCCGCGCCGATCACCAGGTCGTACGGGGTGCGGGTGCCGTCGGCCTGTTCCGTCCAGGCACCGCCGCGGTCGCCGCCGACGGCGGTCACGGTGGTGCCCGGCCGGTACTCCACGGCCTCCGGGGTCCGCTCGCGCAGGGTCTGCCAGAGCACCGCCCAGTGGTGCGAGTGGAACGGGAACGGCTGGACCCAGAGCGGCCGTCCGCGGCCGTCCGGTCCACCGGCCCCGCCGGTCCCGCCGGCCGGCCCCCGGGTGACCCAGCGCCGCACGGTGAGCCGGTGGCGGCGGGTGTCCGGGGGTACGTGGCCGGCGTCGACCAGTTCGGCGAAGCGGTCGTTGTGGGTGCAGATCCCCAGGCCGCGGTCCTCCAGCCGTCCCGGGCTGCGTTCCAGCACCACGACCCGCTCGGCGCCCAGCCGGGCCGCCGCCCCCGCGAAGGCGCTTCCGGCGATGCTGCCACCGACCACGGCCACCGAGCCACCCCGCACGGGCGTCCCCTTCCACGAGCCCCGTGAGGCCGGGAAGGGTCTTCCGGGCCCTTTGCGCAGGGAGTCGACGATACGCGGCGCGGCGCGAGTGCGGAGGGTAATGCGGCCGTTACGGCGGAGCTGCCGGTTGCCGGGCTATGCAACTAGTTGCATAGCCCGGCGAACGTCCCCTACTCTGCGGTAACAATCCGGGAGACCCTCCCGCCGGCCGCCCCCACAGGAGACGTCGATGAGCTCGACCCCCGGCAGCAGCCGCTACCCGCACCTGCTCAGCCCGCTCGACCTCGGTTTCACCACCCTGCCCAACCGGGTGATCATGGGCTCGATGCACGTCGGCCTGGAGGAGGCCCCCGGCGGCTACCAGCGGATGGCCGCGTTCTACGCCGAACGGGCCCGCGGCGGCGTCGGCCTGATCGTCACCGGCGGCATCGCCCCCAACGAGGCCGGCCGCCCCTGGGACGGCGGCGCCATGCTGACCACCGAGGCGGAGGCCGACGAGCACCGGGTGGTCACCGACGCCGTGCACGCCGAGGGCGGGAAGATCGCCCTCCAGATCCTGCACTTCGGCCGCTACGCCTACCACCGCGACCTCGTCGCCCCCAGCGCCCTCCAGGCCCCGATCAGCCCCTTCGTGCCCAACGAGCTCACCGCCGAGCAGGTCGAGCAGACCGTCGAGGACTTCGCCCGCTGCGCCGAACTCGCCCGCCGGGCCGGCTACGACGGCGTCGAGATCATGGGCTCCGAGGGCTACCTGATCAACGAGTTCGTGGTCGCCGCCACCAACCACCGCACGGACGAGTGGGGCGGCCCCTACGAGCGGCGGATGCGCTTCCCGGTCGAGATCGTCCGCCGGGTCCGCGAGCGGGTCGGCGAGGACTTCATCATCGTCTACCGGCTCTCCATGCTCGACCTGGTCCCCGGCGGCTCCACCCTCGACGAGGTCGTCCAGCTGGCCCAGGCCGTCGAGGCCGCCGGCGCGACCGTCATCAACACCGGCATCGGCTGGCACGAGGCCCGCATCCCCACCATCGCCACCTCCGTCCCGCGCGGCGCCTTCGCCTGGGTCACCCAGCGGGTGATGGGCGAGGTCGGCATCCCGCTGGTCGCCACCAACCGCATCAACACCCCCGAGATCGCCGAGCAGTTGATCGCCGACGGCAAGGCCGACCTGGTGTCGATGGCCCGCCCGCTGCTCGCCGACGCCGACTTCGTCGCCAAGGCCCGCGAGGACCGCGCCGACTCCATCAACACCTGCATCGGCTGCAACCAGGCCTGCCTGGACCACACCTTCAACCTCCAGATCACCTCCTGCCTGGTCAACCCGCGGGCCTGCCACGAGACCGAACTCGTCCTCGGCCCCACCGCGCTGCGCAAGTCCATCGCCGTGGTCGGGGCCGGACCGGCCGGCCTCGCGTTCGCCGTCTCCGCCGCCGAACGCGGCCACGACGTCACGCTGCACGACGCCGCCGAAACCGTCGGCGGGCAGCTGAACATCGCCCGGCTGATCCCCGGCAAGGAGGAGTTCGGCGAGACGCTGCGCTACTACCGCACCCGGCTGGCCGAGTTGGGCGTCACCCAGCGCCTCGGCGCCCTCGTCGGCGCCGAGCAGCTCGCCGCCGAGGGCTACGACGAGATCGTCCTCGCCACCGGTGTCACGCCCCGAACTCCCGCCGACATCCCGGGAATCGACCACCCCAGCGTGCTCGGCTACCTGGACGTGCTGCGCGACGGCGCCCCCGTCGGCGACCGCGTCGCCATCCTCGGCGCCGGCGGCATCGGCTTCGACGTCGCCGAGTTCCTCACCGACCAGGGCGACGAGGCCAGCCTCAACCCGCCCGTGTTCCAGGCCAAGTGGGGCATCGACCCGGAGTACCGCGAGCGCGGCGGCCTGCGCCCGCCGGTCAGGCCGACGCCCCCGCGCAGCGTCCACCTGCTCCAGCGCAAGGTCGGCAAGGTCGGCGCCGGACTCGGCAAGACCACCGGCTGGATCCACCGCACCGAACTCAAGCACCGCGGCGTGGTGATGGTCGCCGGCGCGAGCTACGACCTGATCGACGACGCCGGACTGCACTACACCGTCGACGGCGAACGCCAACTCCTGCCCGTGGACACCGTGGTGCTCTGCACCGGCCAGGAACCGCGCCGCGACCTGGAGGCGGCGCTGCGCGAACGCGGCCTGTCCGTGCACGTCATCGGCGGCGCGGACGTGGCCGCCGAACTGGACGCCAAGCGGGCCATCAAGCAGGGCACGGAACTGGCCGCCACCCTCTGACGCCGGGTGGCCGGGGGGCTACCCGGCGTACCGGGGCCCGCGGCGCCGCGCCGCGGGCCCCGGTGCCCCCCCGCATCTGTACTGACCTGCGGTGATGCGTGCCCCGCGCGCCCGGCCCGGGCCCCGGTGCGACACTGGTGCCCTGTCCCTGCCCGACCTCTCGACCGGGGGCCCGCATGTCCCTCCCGAGGCCTCTCCACGCCCTCGCCGCCGCCGTCCTCGTCGCGGCGGCCGCCCTGGGCCCGACCGCCGCCGCGAGCGCCGCCGCTCCCACGCCGGGGCTGCCCTCCGCCGACCAGCTGAGAGCCGCGCTGCTCACCGCGAACGACCTCGGCCCCGGCTACACCGAGGCCCCCGCCAGCGGCAGCCCGGGCCCGAGCGAGAACCCCACCCCCGTCCGCGGCTGCGACGCCCTCAACGCCCTGATCAACATGCACGCCACCGCCCCCGGCCCCGCCACCCCGCACGCCGAGACCGAACTCGACGGCCCGGACGGCGGCAACCCGATGGTGACCGAGGCCCTCACCGCCGAGGACCCGGCCAGGCTCGCCACCGACTTCGCCACCGCCACCGACGCGTTCAGGACCTGCCACACCATCACCTTCAACGCCGGCACCGACGCCTCCGTGACCTTCACCGTCACCCCCGTCACCCTCGGCGACTGCCAGGACGCCCCCGCCGTCCGTCTCGACGGCACCCTCGCGGGCGTCCAGCTCAGCGCCTACCTCGGCATCGAACGGTTCGGCACCGTCGGCATGGCCTACGGCTTCTTCCAACGCCAGGCCGCCGACCCCCAAGCCGCCTCCGTGCAGTACCGCACCGCCGTCGCCAAGGTCGAACGCACCCTCGGCACCACCGCGGGCACCACCACCCCACCCACCGCCCCCGCCACCACCCGGGGCATGTCGGTCTGACCGCCCGGGCCTGCCCGGAACGGCCGGCCCCCGGGAGCAACAGCGGTGCCCCGCCCGGAAGTCCGGGCGGGGCACCGTTCTCGGCGGCCGAAGGGTCGGCCGCACGGCCCTACTTGGTCTGGGCCTCGGCGTACCAGCGCTCGTTGGCGGCGCCGTTGCAGTCCCAGAGGTCCAGGGCACTGCCGTTGGTGGTGTCCCAGCCGTGGACGTCCAGGCAGAGGCCGGACGCCTGGTGGACGAGCGAGCCGTCGTACCGGCGGGTCCAGTTCTGGACCGTCGGGTCGCCGCAGAGCTGCGCGGTGACCCGGGTGCCGTTGGCGACGGGGGTACCCGCCGTGCCGAGGCAGAGCCCGGTACTGACCTTGATCTTGTTGTCCGAGGTCAGCGTGAAGTGCTGGCCGTCGCCGTTCGAGCAGTCGTTGATCGCCAGGAGGGCGCCCTGGGCGCCGCCCTGGCCGTCCAGGCACTTGGTGCCGGGGAGGGCGGAGCGGATCTGGACCGACGAGTCGGTGGTGGCGACGGTGTTCACCTGGGGGTCGGTCAGGGCGTACGGGTAGACCCGCACGTCGCTGACCGCTCCGTCGATGTAGTTGTCGCCCGGGTAGCGGTCGGAGATCGCGCCGCCGATGTTGACCGCGCCGTGGGCCTTGAAGGTGCTCGACACCTGGGTGCTGCCGACGGCGCTGCCGTTGACGTAGAGGGTGGCGATGCGGGTCAGGGCGTTGTACGAGCCGGTCAGGTGGGTCCAGACGCCGGTCTGGGCCTTGGTGCGGCCGGTCCGGTCGTAGGCGGCGAAGTAGCCACCGGTGTTGTAGTTGTCCGAGTCCGGCAGGACGAAGGTCCAGTTGCCCAGGTTCTTCGAGTACTGCAGGTAGAAGGGGCTCTGCTCCTGGCCGGTGACCGACAGGATCGTCGGGTAGCCGTTCATGTTGGTGAGGGTGTTGAGCTTCACCCAGGCCGAGACGGTGTAGCTCTGGGTGGTGTCCAGGCCCGGGGTGGTGCCGTTGGCCGCGACCGCGTTCTTGGTGCGGTACAGGGTCGAGCCGTTGAACACCGTGGCCTTGCCGGCGGTGCCGTTGTGGTCGGTCGTGAAGGCGGCCTTGGCCGGGTACGTGGTGGCCGGGTCGCCGTTCGGGTAGAGCGGGTTCTTGTCCGCGTCGCCGGTGTCGCCGCTGGTGCGGCCGTCGAGCATCCACTGGGACGGGTTGACGGCGGTGCTGGCGACGGTGCCGGGGCCGTCCTCCCACACGTAGCCGGCGGTCGGGTTGCCCGGGGTGGTGGGCCTGCCCCACCAGATGTCGATGGAGCCGTCGGCCTTGGTGCCCCAGAGGGCGGCGTTGCCGCTGCCGGTGATGTCACCGTCCGAACCGAGGGAGGTCCAGGTGCTGGTGGACGCGTAACCGATCTTGGCATTGGTGGCGATGCCGGTGAGGGTGGGGACCATCAGGGGCTTGCCGGTGGGGTCGTTGACGGGCTGGCCCTGGTTGTCGGTGGCCAGGACGGTGCCG